>JAGARF010000023.1 GCA_017622395.1 Clostridia bacterium
TGAAGGGTAATAAATCCTTTATAAGCGGTCGCCTTAAGGAAGAAATTGAGAAAAATTTAGAGAATAAAGAACAGACCATTATCTTTTTAAACAGACGAGGCTATTCAACCTTTGTATCCTGCAGAAGCTGTGGATATGTTGCAAAATGCCCTGTCTGCGATGTGGCTTTGACTTATCATAAATATAACGAAAGCTTAATGTGTCATTATTGCGGATATACTATGAAAAATCCCAAGCTTTGTCCTGAGTGTAAAAGCAAGTATATTAAGTATTTCGGTGTGGGAACACAAAGAGTTGTTGAGGAAATAAACACACTTTTCCCTGGCGCCACAACACTTCGTATGGATGTGGATACTACAAGGGAGAAAATGTCCCACCACAAAATTTTAGAGCAGTTCAAAAACGAAAAAACAGATATTTTAGTAGGCACACAAATGATAACAAAGGGCCTTGATTTCCCTGATGTTACCCTCGTAGGTGTTCTTGCAGCGGATATGATGCTTTATGTTGACGACTACTCTGCAAACGAGAGAACCTTTCAGCTTATAACTCAGGTTGTGGGCAGAGCAGGCAGAGGCGATAAAAAAGGCAGAGCTATAATTCAGACCTATTCGCCACAGCATCAGGTTATAAAAACAGCCAAAGAGCAGGACTACAAAACCTTTTTTGCAAAGGAAATTGCATACAGACAAAAAACAGGCTATCCGCCATTTTGCGATATAGTTCATATAGTTGTAAGCGGTGAGGATATAGAGCTTGTTAAAGAAAATATGGCTGAAATTTATAAGGATATAAAGACCTCCTTTGAAAATGAGGGAATTTACGCAACACTGATAGGACCTTCACCATCACCTGTAGCAAAAATAAGCAACAGATACAGATGGAGAGTTTTAATCAAATGTGAAAACAGTGAAAAACTAAGGAAAATACTCAGAGAAAAGATTGTTGAGGTTACAAGAAAAGATATATCTGTAAATATAGATATTAATCCGACAAGTATTATATAGAAAGAGGAAGAAAATGGCAATAAGAAATATTGTTAAAATCGGTGACGATGTTTTAAGAAAGAAATGCAGAATAGTTGAAAAATTTGATGAAAAACTGCATATACTTTTAGATGATATGACAGAAACAATGAGAAAGGCTGAGGGTGTTGGTCTTGCAGCACCTCAGGTTGGTATTTTAAAAAGAGTTTTTGTTATTGAAACAGAAGAAACAGGTGTGCTTGAATTTATCAACCCTGAAATCCTTGAAACCTTAGGTAAGCAGGTTGGTCAGGAGGGCTGTTTAAGTGTTCCTGAAAGATATGGTGATGTTGAAAGACCTGCAATGGTTAAGGTTAAGGCATTTGACAGATATGGCAAAGAGTTTGAAATGGTTCTTAAAAAGCTTGCTGCAAGAGCTGTTTGCCACGAAAACGACCATCTTGACGGAGTGCTTTATATAGACAGGGAAATAAAGACCGAATAAGAAAGGACTTAATATGGATAAAATAAGAGTATTATTTATGGGAACTCCCGATTTTGCGGTTGGTTGCCTTGAAATGCTTTTAAACAGAGAGGATATTGATGTTTTAGGAGTTGTAACTCAGCCTGACAGACAGTCGGGAAGAGGATACAAGCTTCTTCCTCCGCCTGTTAAGGTTGTTGCAGAGGAAAAAGGTATTGAAGTCCTTCAGCCTTTAACTGTTAAAGACGAGGCATTTGAAAGCTATATAAAAGAAAAAAATCCCGATTTGATTATTGTTATTGCATACGGAAGAATAATACCGAAATTTGTTCTTGAATATCCAAGGTTTGGATGCATAAATGTTCACGGCTCAATTCTTCCGAAATACAGAGGTGCAGCACCTATCCAATGGGCTGTTTTAAACGGTGAAAAGGAAACAGGTGTTACCACAATGATGATGGATGAGGGACTTGACACAGGAGATATGCTTGTTGTTAAAAAGCTTCCAATCGGTGAGTATGACACATCAGGCACAATGTTTGAAAAGCTTGCAGAGCTTTCAAAAGATGCTCTTTCTGAAACAATTGACCTTATAAAAGAGGGAAAACTTGAAAGAATACCTCAAAATCACAATGAAATGACTTATGCTCCTATGATTTCAAAAGAAATGAGCTATATTGATTTTAATAAAACTGCAAATGAGGTTTGCTGTCACATTAAGGGTATGAATCCAATGCCTGGTGCTAAAATAACAATCGGGGGTAAGATTGTTAAAATCATTATGGCAAGGCCTGTTGAGGGAGCAGTTAAAAAAGCAGGAACAGTTATTGAGTGTAAAGACAGGCTTGTGATTTCCTGCCTTGACAAAAATATTGAAGTGTTAAAAATTCAGCCTGAGGGCAAAAAGCAAATGGAGATTGAAGAGTTTCTTAAAGGTAACAGTATTTTTAAAGAGAATATGGAGATTTAATTATGTATTTAGACAGCACTTATTTAATTTTTGTTTTGCCTGCAATGCTTCTTGCATTCTGGGCACAGTTTAAAGTTAATTCAACCTATGAGAAATTCAGCAAAGTACAAAATCACAGAGGAATAACAGGAGCGGAGGTTGCCGTTAAAATTCTGAATTTACACGGAATATACAATGTCCGCGTTGAGCATATTTCAGGGAAACTCTCTGACCATTTTGACCCAAGGTCAAATGTTATCAGACTTTCAGACGGCGTTTATTCGGGAACCTCTGTTGCAGCTCTTGGAGTTGCGGCACACGAAACAGGACACGCAATTCAGCACGCAAAAGGATATATGCCAATTAAACTCAGAAATGCAATAGTGCCTGTTGCATCACTTGGCTCAAACCTTGCAGTACCTCTTGCAATATTTGGACTTATATTTTCAATGCCTGTTTTAATTGACGCAGGTATAATTCTTTTCACTGCAGTCGTTGCATTTCAGTTTGTAACACTGCCTGTTGAGTTTAATGCAAGCAGAAGGGCAATATCTGTTCTGGACAGTCAGGGAATATTATACGGCGATGAATTAAAAGGGGCGAAAAAGGTTTTATCAGCAGCGGCACTTACTTATGTTGCAGCTGCAGCAGTTGCTCTTGGTAACCTTTTAAGACTTCTTGCGTTAAGAGGAAGACGAGATTAATGAAAGCAAGAGAAAACGCACTTCAGATTTTAATTAAAAACGAAGAAAATCAGGCTTATGCAAATCTTGAGCTTAAAAAGAAAATAAAGGTTACTGACCCAAGAGAAAAGGCTTTGGTAACAGAACTTGTTTACGGAAGCTTGAGATACAGATTAAGACTTGACTATATAATCAGAAAATTTTCAAAGGTACCGCTCAGGAAAATTAACCCTAATATAAAGAATGTTTTACGACTTTCAATATACCAGATTATTTTTCTTGACAAAATACCTGACTCTGCTGCCTGCAACGAGGGCACAAGCCTTGCACTTAAATATGGCGGCAAGGGTGCATCTTCTTATGTTAATGGTGTTTTAAGAAGTGTTTCAAGAGAAAAAAACAATATTAAATATCCAAACAACGAAGTTGAAAATCTTATGTACTACTATTCTTTCCCTGAAAGCATAGTGAAAATAATGCTTAGAGATTACAGCTACAATGGTGCAAAGAAAATCTTAAATGCACTTAATATGAATAAAGGAATTTGCGTAAGACCAAATCTTTTAAAAACAACTGTCGCTGATTTTGAAAAGCTGATTGAAGGCTATGAGTACGAAAAAGGTGATGAATGTTACTATATGAAAGGATTTTCGGTAACAGACAACAGCTTTTATGATGAAGGAATATACACAGTTCAGGACAGAGCGTCAATGATGAGTGCAGAGCTTTTAGCACCTGAAAAAGGAGAAAGAGTTTTAGACCTTTGTGCCGCACCGGGCGGAAAGTCCTGCTATATGGCACAGCTTATGGAAAATCAGGGAGAGATAATTTCCTGTGATATACACGAACATAGGTGTGAGCTTATTGATAAGAATGCTTTGAGGCTTGGTGTTGATATAATCAAAACTGTGGTAAATGATGCAA
>JAGARF010000192.1 GCA_017622395.1 Clostridia bacterium
CTCTTTGTTTTAAAGCTTTAAGCTTATTTATAATTTGCTTTGCACCTGAAAGCTTGTCCTCAAAATGAGTTTCAATACTTAAAATTTCAGCTAAGCTTCCAGAAACCTCAAAGTCAAAACTGCTTATGAAATCGCTTTCTTTAACCTCCGCCTTTGAAATTTCGTATATGGCGGTGATTTTTTGTGCAAATTCTGTGAAAAGCTCCTTAGAGAAGCTGTTTATATCGAAATTGTCTTTAACAAAGTTACAGACGCTAATGTTGTAAAACATAAGATTTAAAAGCTGCATTTCAAGCTCATCAATAAGCTTTGAGGAATTGTCCTTTATGACAGTCCGTTGCTTCAAATCTCTTATGATGTTTTGTTTTTCGGCACTTTCCTCTTTTTTCTTCATACCCGAGGCACTTTTTTTAACCTGCAGGCTGAGTGTTTCAAAGGAAACATCTGCCATCTTTGAAACTTCCTTTATATATATTTCCCTTTCTATTGCAGAAGGGAGCTTTGCAAGCTCAAAGCTGGCAAGCTTTAAGAATTCAACCTTCTGCTCAGGGACAGATATATCATATTTTGCCTTTATTGCCCCAATGTTATGCAAAACAGGGACTTTTGAGCTTTCAATACTCTCCAAAAACTTATTAAGACCAAACTTTTTAACAAATTCGTCAGGGTCTTTAGCACCTGATAAGGTCAAAACCTTTGTTTTTATATCGTGCCTTGAAAGAATTTCAATTGCCCTTGATGCGGCAGCTTGTCCTGCACCGTCGGAATCGTAGCAAAGGACTATTTCATCTGCATATCTTTTTAAAAGCTTTGCGTGGTCCTCTGTAAGGGAGGTGCCAAGTGATGCGATTGCAGTATCGGCTCCGTGCTGATGAAGAGATATGGTGTCCATATATCCCTCAACAAGAATAAACCGCTTGCTGCTGCTCTTTTTTGCAATATTAAGACCGAAAAGATTTTTCCTTTTGTCAAATACGGGTGTTTCGGGGGAGTTTAAATATTTAGGCTTTGAATCGTCTAAAACTCTTCCGCCGAATGCAATAACATTTCCCCTTACATCAAAAACAGGAAACATAACTCTGTTCCTGAAGAAGTCATAGGGTTTTTTATTGTCTTTTTTTGCAGAAAGACCTGCGTCTGAAATTTCGTAGTCGGAAAAGCCTTTGCCCTTTAAAAAATTAATAAGCGAATTGAAGGAATTTTCAGCATATCCAAGACCAAACCTGTTTATGGTTTCGTTTGTAAGGCCTCTTTCTAAGAGATACTTTCTTGCCTCATATCCTTTTTCGCTGATCAGATTGTCATAAAAAAACCTTGCGGCTGTTTTATTTATTTCGTATATTCTGCTTTTTCTTTTTGCAAGCCTGTCATCGGTAAAGGCGGTGTCCTCAACTCTTATGCCGTACATATCACCAAGAAATTTAACTGCCTCAACAAAGCTTAAATTCTCAATGTTTGACACAAAGTTTATAACACTTCCGCTTGCTCCGCAGCCAAAGCAATGATAACCTGCTTTTGCTCCGAAACAGAAAAAGACGGCGTCTTTTCACTGTGAAAGGGACAAAGTCCTTTTGCTGATGAGCCTGATCTTTTAAGGGTGGTATATCTTGATATAACATCATAGATGTTGGCACGCTCTAAAACCTGAGCTATAACTTCACTTGGAATTGCCATATTTACCTCCTTAAAAAGTATCGCTATTAAATTTTTCGACATTTTTGTTCTATTTCCTTTTTTTATTAAAAAATTTTCGCAAATACGCAAATAATAAAGTGAATTCTGTACTTTTCAGTGAAGAAAAGTATTGCGTATTGCTTTTAATAGGTGTATAATAAAATCAATATAATATATAAGGAGAGATAATAATGAAAAAGATTATCAGCGTAGTCTTAGTTGTTGCAATGATTTGCAGTGTTTTTGTATTACCTGCGGCAGCAAACACTGAGACAGACAACAGAGTTTGGTTTGACCTTAAAGGCAACAGCAGATTTTTTGTAGACACAAATTCAACGGAACAAATTTACCAGAACCGAAATACATACAAGGACTATCTTCCCGGTGTGGATTTTGCAGGCCATGTTGCAGCACCAACAGGTGATTTTTTAACAGACCAGACAGCCGTAAAAAATCCTCCTAACGGCGGAGCTATGTTTTTATACAAGATAGGAGAACCCAACGATACAGATAACAGATGGAGCACTACTGTTTTTACAGAAGAAGCAGACGGTTCAACTTACTGGACTATTAATGGCGTTTCATACCTTATAAAGACAAATGAAAAGGTACTTAAAACTTGTAAAAATACCATCGATACATCTGCTCTTACAGATGCAGATATGATTGCAAGATACAAATCTGTAAATGAAGAAGCAGTTATCGATGTTGAAGACGGAAGCTATAAAAGCGTAGGTTTTCTTGCGGGAATAGCATCAGGTAATACCAGAAATGCAACCGTTACACTTGTTTATTCAGATGAAGAAGTGGAAAAAACAATTACTGTTAATCCTCCGTCTATGACAGATGCACAAAAATATTCAAACGGAAATATTTATTTAAAAAACTTTACTAAAGTAGACGGCGGAGGAGCTAATGACGGCGGTGCACATGGTTTTATTCCCTTTACAATCAATACAGATGCCACAAAGACCCTTACTGCAATAAAAATCAAAGATGCAACAACAACATCTACTGCCCTTTGCATTTATGTTATCTCAGCATGGGGTACAAAGGTTACATTAGCTGAAGTTATTGCAGAACTCAACGAAAAACTTAATGCAATTAATGTTGAGACAATCACAAAGGAAGAATGTGACGCATTAAGACTCGAAATTGCAGAGCTTAAAGCATCAAATACAGAAATAACTGATGCAGATTTTGATACATCAAAGCTTGAGGCTGCTGAAGAAAGAATTGCAGAAGAAGAAAGACTTGAAAGTTTAGCACAGAAGGAAATGTACTATTATCCAATCGAGTATAACATAGATGGTTTTGCAACATATGCAGAAATCTTGGAATATGGTGTATTTGACATCGGATATGCTTTCCCTGAAAAGGATTTAGCAGGTAATCCTCTTGACACAAAGGCTCCATGGTTTGGCTACAAAGGCTTAGATAAAATCACACCGGGAACCGTAGCTACTAGCAAGAACATTTTCCTTATTGACTCAATTGAAGGAGTTGAAGGAGGCAAGGTGTCTGCAGAGAGATATAACTCTGCTTCTGATTATACTATAAAGGCATCAACCAAAAAACTTGAAATCAATGGAGTTGAAAATTATAAGCTTCAGAGCACAGAAACAAACGGTGCTAAAAACTACATTTATAACGCAGATGGCTTTAAATATAAATTCGGTCCTATAGGTGGAACAGGTGACCGTTTAACAGAGACAGGCGGATATAATGTCAGATTGATTGGACAGGATGACAAATATAAATTCACAAGAACTCAGGA
This sequence comes from Clostridia bacterium, assembly GCA_017622395.1. Classification (GTDB taxonomy): domain Bacteria; phylum Bacillota; class Clostridia; order RGIG6154; family RGIG6154; genus RGIG8700. Next base: position 3,452 of record JAGARF010000192.1, read on the forward strand.
CGGAGCAAATAAGCTTGGTGCACTCTTTACATTAGCAAAAAACAATGACGGAACATCATATGCAGCTCTTGAAAAAGTAGTAATAACATACAATGACGGCAGAGAAGCAGAAACAAAATATCTTGTTATGACAGCTATGAATTCTGATGATGATATTTATGCTAATGCAACTTCTGACGGCGACAGACTTTCGAGAGTTGTTGTAGCAGTTCCTAAGAAAGACTCAGCAGGAACTGAACTTGACCATAAAAACGGCGCAGTTCTTAAAGCAAATGCAAAAATACTTTCAGAAAAGACATCTGAAGAAATAGCAGGTAAAAAATTAACTATTGAAGATGTTACATTCCCATCAGATTTTGTTGTAGGCAAGTCAATGCCTATTGCAGATTATGTTATTGCAAGAAATTCTGCCGTTAATAACGACAGACGCTATTGCCCACAGGGATATGCAAACCACTTTGAATTTGATTTCGGTGAGGAAGTAACTTCTGTTGAATACCAGGGCGGTATCTCATATGCAAAGAATTATCCCGGAGCAGTTCTTAACGATCAGGTTGCATACATACCTGTAACAATTTCTGGTGCAAGTGAAGATTACCTTTACTATGCCCGTTTCGGCAGACCTTGCGGTTATACAGTGGCTCTTTTAGCTGCATCTTCTATGGGAGGAGCTTTAGCAGACAGAGTTGACGAGGTAAATGCTCAGCTTGCAGATGCAGAAACAAAAGAAGACATTATCGCAGCTCTTGATGCTATGAATGCATTAATTGATGCAGGCGAAGGTGCCATCCTTGCAAAAGACTTTGAAACAGCAGCAGCTTTAGCTAAGCTTACTGCATATATTAAAGTAGATATCGAAGAAGCAAAATCTGTTGCTGAGATTGACGCTCTTGAAGCTGAAATAGAAGATTATCTTACAGCATTCGGAGTAGATGTAGCAGAATTAGAAACCGCTATAGCAGAAAAGCTTGTAGTATTAGAAAGAATAGAAGAGCTTAAAACAGGTGATAAATATACACTTGGTACAATTGAGTGGAACTATGCTGATAACGCACAGTATTTAATCAATGCATTTGAAATGTCATCAGTTGTTTCAATCGAAAACACAACAGATTACTATGCGTCAATCAGCGGACAGAAATATATAAACACAAGAAGCTCAATTCTTCACGATACAATCGCAGAAGTTCTTGCAACAGAAAGCACAGATACAGATGGTGATGGTGCAGAGAATTACACAGGTTCTTCAAGAGGTATGTCTTACTATCCTACAGATAAAATCCAGGCTGCAACAGGCACATTCCCTGCAGCAGACGGAAACTATTACATCACAACTCCAAAGGGAGTTAAATTCAGAATTGACGGTGTAACAGATACAGTTGGCGGAAACGGCGTAACTGCGGGATATGTTACCTTCAATGATGAGGATAAAGAAGACAAAGGAAGTATTTATAAAGTAGCTTTTGACGGCGAAACAAAGTATAACAGCGTAAATCTTCTTGTTGCAGGCGTAGGTGAGCCTGTATGGAATGGTTCGGACAGAATAACAAGTGCCGCACAGGCAAATGTTTACTATGCAGATGGCACAGTGGAAAAACAGCTTGTTCTTATACCTTCAGTATGGGGATATGTTCCAACTTTAGCAGGAAAGCTTAAAACAGAAGACCAGCTTACAGGTATAAATGTTAAGCATAACTATGTTAATGCTACATCAGCAGTTTTAGGACTTAGCAGCAATGCAGAAAAATTCAGCTGGACTCCTTCAAACATTGATGCAGAAGTATTTTCAGTTGGCTCATATATGACAACTGCATTTACAAATACAGCAGAAGAAAGACATGCTTTTAAAGAAATGACAAACAAAGCAGGCGCAATGGCATCTGTAAAGGTAGATACAAAGGGTAAAGCGGTAGATTATATCGAAATTACTCACACAGAGGACGAAGTGTTAGAGGCAGCAGGTGCATTTAGTGCGGCAACAAACGGCGATACTTATGTATATTGGCTCCCGATTTCAAACGAAGATGTTATAGAGCTTGTTGACGAAGATAAAACAGGTGTTCTTACGGGAAAAACAGATGCAAAAATTTCTGAATGTGACTTCTATATCAAGATACAGAGAAATTGTAAGGACAGCGGCAGAGGTGCAATGGGTATCTTAATGGCTGCGTCCGGCGAAAAGAAATATGCAAATCTTTATGCATACCTTGAAGAAGCAGAAAATGCAATGTCAGCTATAACAGAAAATTCTTCAATAGAAGAAGCTGTTGCGGCAAAAGAAATTTATGATTTAGCAAAGAGCAAAGGTATTACAGATGCAGACTTTAATGCAAAGACAGTTGCAGACTTTAATACAGCTTACGAAGCAATCAGACAAAAAGCAGAAGTTGAAGCTTCTCTTGAAGTTCAATACCTTGAAAATACAGCAACAACAGTTAAGGTTAAGATTACAAACCTTGCAGAGCTTGCAGGTAAGCCTTATGCAGTTCTTCTCACATACCTTGACGAAAAAGGCTTTGTAGTAGGCTCAGAAAGCTTTACAGGTACCAGCACAGCAGCAAAGAACGAAACTGTTACATTTACAGCAACAAAGTCTGCTCCTGAAAAGGCAGTAAAGGCTAAGGCATATATCTGGAAAGCTCTCGGTTCACTTAAACCTCTCGGCAATGCAGTTGAGGTTAATAAATCAAGCTATGCTGTTGACAAATTCTTTGATGTGGCAACAAATACATTCAAAGCAGA
>JAGARF010000193.1 GCA_017622395.1 Clostridia bacterium
GCCCTTATGCTTTTCAAAATCATACTCCGGGTACTCTTTTGCAAGTTCAACCATAAACCTATCTCTTGTTACTTTAGCAACAATAGATGCCGCAGCTATGCAGTTACAATTTAAATCACCTTTAATTACACATTTATGAGGCAACTTCATTCCTTCAATTGCGTTGCCATCAATAAGAACAAAATCAGGTTTAACATTTAAAGTGTTTACAGCCTCATTCATAGCCTTAAATGTTGCATTTCTGATATTAATATCATCTATAATCTTTTCATCAACAAAAGAAATGCTGTATGCAACGGCTTCTTCAAGTATTTTATCAATGAGTTTTTCTCTTTTTGCTTCACTTATTTTTTTAGAATCTGTAACTCCTTCTATTATCTGACCTTTTCGCAATACAACAGCTGCAGAAACAACAGGTCCTGCCAAAGGACCTCTGCCAACCTCATCTACTCCTGCTATAAGCTCATAACCTGACTTCCAAAGCTCTTTTTCTATTTCGTACATTTTACATTTCCTCCGGAAATTCTAAAGTGATTTTTCCTAAGTTGCAGCTTCTGAAGTCGTCCATTATTAGTTTTGCGGCTCTTGTATAGTCAATATCACCGCCGCTTATTACACAGCCTCTTTTTTTACCTATGTCAAACATAATATCAACGGGTTCCTTTTCAAGGTCAGATATTTTATATCGCTCTTTAAGATTTTCAGGATAATTGTTTCGCATAAAATCTATAAAGTAAAGTGCAAGTTCTTCGATATCAATTATTTCATCTTTTATTGCACCAGTAAAAGCAAGTTTCTGCCCTATAAATGCATCTTCAAATTTTGGCCATAAGATACCCGGTGTATCAAGGAGCATTGTGCCTCCTTTTAAGGTTATCCACTGTTTACCTTTTGTAACACCTGGTCTGTCCCCTGTTTTAGTTCCTGCTCTGCCTGACAATTTATTAATAAGTGACGATTTACCTACATTGGGTATTCCGACTATCATTGCTTTAACACCATCGCCGACAATACCTTTTTCAGCTTTTGCTTTTATTTTCTCTGCAAGAATTTCCGCAGTTAAAGTATTTAACTTATTTATTCCATATCCGCTTATCGCAGATACAAGCACAGCCTTTATTCCTTTGCTTTTATAATATTCAATCCACTTATTATTCGCTGTTTCATCTGCCATATCACATTTATTTAATATTAATATTCTCGGTTTATTCTGTGCAATAGCATCAATTTCAGGATTTCTCCCGGACTCAGGTACTCTGGAATCTGTTAATTCATATATAATATCAACAAGTTTTAAATCTTCAGAAATTTGCTTTCTTGTTTTTGCCATATGTCCCGGGAACCATTGTATATTCATAATTATATTACCTTTCATATTATTAAATACCCCATATTTTACAATATGGGGTCATATATCAATAAGTTTTTATATTAGAAAACGGGAAAAATCTTAAAATAGTTTTTCCTATAATATCTTCTTCTTTAACCATACCAACATCTGAAAATCTGCTATCGCGACTATCATTCCTGTTATCACCGAGGACAAATACACAACCCTCATCAACAGTTACAGGAAATTTAACATCTCCGGCTAACATTGTAGGTTCTTTAATGTACGGTTCTTCAAGTTCAACACCGTCAACATAAACCTTATGTGTGAAGAAATTTATGTCTACAGTCTGACCTTCAACTGCGATAATTCTTTTAATATAAGGAAGCTTTCCGTCTTGATGAAGAACAATAATATCGCCGTTATCAGGCTGATAGCCCAATCTCCAAACGATTAATCTGTCATTATGCTGAAGTGTTGGCTGCATTGATGCACCATCTACTTTTACAACGGTAAAAATAAACTGTCTTATAATTAGAGCAATTACAACAGCTATAACTATAGAGAAAATCCATTCAAGAATTTCTCTGCCAATACTTTTTTTTGCAACTTCTTCTACAATTTTTTCAGTTTCAGGAATCAAATCTTTGTTTTCCATTTTGGGCTCTGACCTTTCTTAAAATATAAAAGATATACCGAACATATAAAATGTTCGGTATTCTCTCTTAAAGTTAGATTCTTTCTTTAACTTTAGCTGCTTTACCAACTCTGTCTCTGAGGTAATAAAGTTTAGCTCTTCTAACCTTACCTTTTCTCACGATTTCAATTTTGCTGATATTAGGAGAATTTACAGGGAACACTCTTTCAACTCCAACACCGTATGAAAGTCTTCTAACAGTGATTGTTTCTGAGATACCGCCATGTTTCTTTGCAATAATTGTACCTTCATAAACCTGGATTCTTTCCCTTGTTCCTTCCTTAACTTTAACGTGAACTTTAATTGTGTCACCTACAATTAATTTAGGTAAATCAGTTCTAATCTGACTCTGAGTAATTGAATCAATAACGTTCATTGAATTTCCTCCTCCCTTAGCAGGCGTTCATAAAAGTTTGGCATTCTCCAGCGGACCGCCCTTGTTAACTGAAGTATTTTAACACATATTTACAAAAAAAGCAATAGTTTTTTATAAATATTTTATAATTTTTATTTTTATGCGTACTTTTTCAAACATTTACATATATTCACAACTATAATATTTGCAACATAAACTACCATGCAAACAATTAAGCCTATAGCAAGTCCGTTTATTACACGCATATAAATTGTTGTTAAATCAGTGAACACATGACAAAATGTATTCGTTACCGATGCGGCAAGGATTGAGCTTCCTACCCCGGCAATAAATGATACAACTTTAACATTTGTGTTTTTAATATAGTATACAAATAACACAAGGCACGGATAACCAATTAAAAATTCTTTTGTTCTTGGTCGTGCAGCAAAAATTTCTGTAATTGTACTTCTCATCCACGACTCAAGACTGCTTATTTCATTAACATTTCCTGAGCGGATAATGTATACTGCACCTGCCAGAGCAAACACACCAAAAATCACAAGCCAATATACACTGATTTTTGCATTTGCAACTGCAACCATCTCTTGAAGCACAGTTTTCTTTCCATTTTTAAGGAAGATAAAGTAATATGCAAAAATGCTGAAAACAACAGGGAAAAACAGTGATAGTTTTATTCCTCTGAAAATCAGGTTATTAACATAATAATCAATACCTGAAAGCATAGCACCAAGCATCAACGCACCTGCACAAAGA
>JAGARF010000194.1 GCA_017622395.1 Clostridia bacterium
TATATTCTAAAAATTAAAAACGGTGGCAACAAGTATGTTGCCACTGCTTTTAATTTGTGATATAATAACTTTAAGGCATTAAACAAAAAAACAAGAATACACTTTAGTGTATAGGAGAATATGTATGGATAAAGAAAGAGAATTAAAATATCTTAATCAGCTTGCGAAGTCTTATCCAAATAGGAGAGCGGCATTAAGTGAAATCATAAATTTAAATGCCATTTTAAACCTTCCTAAAGGAACAGAGCATTTTATGAGCGACCTTCACGGCGAACATGAGGCATTTTCACATATTCGGCGTAATGCGTCGGGCGTAATAAGAAAAAAGGTTGACGCCCTGTTTTCAAATACACTTACTCAGGCAGAAAGGGCAGAATTGTCTACCCTTATATATTATCCGGAGGAAAAACTAGACCGTATGTCTGCGAAAAAGAATATAGAAGATGACTGGTATAAAATAACTCTCGGAAGACTTTTAAGTGTAAGCAGACTTGTAAGCAGTAAGTATACACGCTCAAAGGTGCGTAAGCATCTTGCGCGTACGGCTAAGGGGTATGATTATATTATCGACGAGCTTTTAAACCTTGATTTTGATACGGTAAACAAGGGTCAGTATTACGATAACATTTTAAACACTATAATTGAAATAGGCTCGGCTGAGGAATTTATTGTTTCGCTTTGCTCGGCTATAAAAAGTATGGTTATAGACCACCTGCATATTGTAGGAGATGTGTTTGACAGAGGCGCAAGGGCAGATCTTATTATTGACCGCCTTATGAAAGAAAACTCAATTGACATCCAATGGGGAAATCACGATGTTCTTTGGATGGGTGCAGCGGCAGGCTCGAGAGTGTGTATAGCAACTGTGCTTAATAACTCTATTACATATAAAAACCTTGATGTTGTGGAAATAGGCTATGGAATATCCTTAAGACCTCTTTCTTTGTTTGCAAACAGAATATATGCAAATTCGGATGTATCAAATTATATGCCAAAGGGAAAATCTGAAGGAGACATTTTCATTAATGACGATGACAAGCTTGTAGCAAGAATGCATAAGGCAATAAGTATTATACAGTTCAAGCTTGAGGGACAGACTGTTTTAAGAAATCCGGACTATGGTATGCAAGACAGACTTCTTCTTGATAAAATAGACAGAGAAAAGGGAACTATAACAATAGATGGAAAAGAATATCCGTTAAAGGACACAGATTTACCAACTGTAGATCCTCATAATCCTTATGAGCTTACAGATGGCGAGAAAGAGCTTATGCACTATCTTAAGAATGCATTTATTCGTTCAGAAAAGCTCCAGAGCCACGCAAGATTTTTATACGAAAAAGGCGAGATTTATACTGTTTTCAATAAAAATCTGCTGTTTCACGGTTGTATTCCTCTCAATGAAGACGGCAGCTTTATGGAATTCCCGCTTGCACAGGGTAAGTCAGGCAGAGAGTTTATGGATTTCTGCGACAAGGCGGCAAGAAAGGGATATTTTTCAAGAGAGGGAAGTATTGCAAAAACATTTGGTAAGGACTTTTTGTGGTTCTTGTGGTGCGGAAAAGATTCACCGCTTTGTGCAAGAAAGAAAATTGCAACCTTTGAAAGAACCTTGATTGACGACCCATCTACATGGGAGGAACCTAAAAATGCGTACTACCGTTGCTGGAATAATGAGAAAATTGCAGAAAAGATATTGGCAGAATTTTCTCTTGGAGGAGAACGCTCTCACATTATAAACGGACATATTCCTGTTCAGTATAAAAAGGGAGAAGAACCTGTAAAGGCAAATGGAAAGCTTATTTTAATTGACGGTGGATTTTGCCGTGCATATCAACAGACAACGGGCATAGCAGGATATACTCTGATTTATAATGCAGACGGTATGAGAATTTCTGCACACGAAGCCTTTAAGGGTGTGCAAAATGCCATAGAAAACAATGCTGATATTTTATCGGATACGGTTATTTTTGAACAGGCAACAGATAAAATCAGAGTTAAAGATACTGACACAGGATACACTTTAAGCGAAAAGATAGGAGATTTGACAAGGCTTTTGGAATGTTATGAAACAGGTATAATAAAAGAAAGCGTATAAAAGGTGTTTTTGTTTAAAAAATAATATGTTAAGGAGATGTTTAAATGAAAAGCTTTGAAAAAGTAAGTGCGGAAGAATTAAATGAAAACTTTATAGACCTTATAGGTAATAAATGGATGCTTATTACTGCATCAGACGGGGAAAAGGTTAATACAATGACTGCAAGCTGGGGCGGTGTTGGTGAGCTTTGGAATAAAAATGTTTCATTCTCATTTATAAGACCAACAAGATACACTTATGAATTTGTTGAAAAGTCTGATTATTATACTCTTTGCTTTTTTGATGAGGAATACAGAGAAAAGCTTGCATATCTTGGAAAGGTTTCAGGCAGAGATGAAGATAAAATCAGTAAGATGGGATTAACTGTTGTTAAAGACGGTGAAATTTCATATTTTGATGAGGCAAAATATGTTCTTGTGTGCAGAAAGCTTTATAAGGATGATATAGAAATGGAAAACTTTACGGATATGTCTTTCGGCGAAAAAATATATGCTGAAGGAAACTTGCACAGAATGTATGTTGGAGAAATTTTATACGCACTTAAATAAATGTAGGTTTGTCAATGATGTGTTACAAAATAGGTTTAAAAATTTCACCGTCATTGAGAAAAGCTTTTAAATAGTCTGCAGGAGCTTTCCAATGAAGCGGTCTCATAGGAAACTTATTGTATTTATAGTTGTGTACCTTTAA
>JAGARF010000195.1 GCA_017622395.1 Clostridia bacterium
CAGACGGAACTGTTGATGATATTTTAAATGCATCAAGAGTACACGCCCAACACGGCACAACAACCATTTTTCCAACATCTGCGTCTATGTCTTATGAGGACACAATTAAGTTTATATTAAATGTAAAAAAGGCTATAAAGCATAATACTGCAGGAAAGCCATATATTGCAGGCTCACATCTTGAAGGGCCATATTTTTCACAAGGTCAGCGAGGTGCTCAAAATCCTCTTTATATTAAAGCTCCTGTTAAAGAAGAATATACTTCATTTGTAGAAGCAGGAGAAGGAACAGTTAAAAGAATTAGCTATGCTCCTGAGCTTGAAGGAAGCGATAAGCTTTGTGAATATTTAAATAAAAACGGTGTTATATCTGCTTTTGCACATACAGATGCTGTTTATGAGGAAATCAAACCTCTTATAGATTGTGGGTGCAAAATTGCAACCCACCTTTATTCAGGAATGAATACAGTTACAAGAAAATGTCTTGGCAGAAAGCTTGGCGGAGTTGAAACCGCATTTTTAGAAGATGATATTTATGCAGAGGTTATTGCAGACGGTATTCATTTACCAATACCTCTTTTAAAGCTTATATATAAAATAAAAGGTGCTGATAAAATCTGCCTTGTAACAGACTCAATGAGAGGTGCAGCACAAGGTGAGGGAAAATCTGTACTTGGACCTAAAAACAACGGTGTTGATTGCATCGTAAAAGACGGCATTGCGTACCTTCCTGATATGACTGCTTATGCAGGAAGTGTGGCAACAGCAGACCGCCTTATAAGAGTTATGCACAAGGATGTAGGAATACCTCTGTGCCATGTAATAAAAATGATGTGTGAAACTCCTGCAAAAGCAATGAATTTAAAGGACAGAGGTAAAATTGCAGATAATTATTTTGCAGACCTTGTATTCTTTGATGATGATATAAAAATACAAAAAGTAATAATTGAAGGAAAAGAATTATATTAAGAAAGGAATTTGAAAATGGAAATCAGAATTTGTGAAAATCCCGAAAAGCTTGGGAAAAGTGCTGCAAAGGAAACAGCCGAAATTTTAAGAAAATGCATTGCAGAAAAAGGATGTGCAAGAATTGCGTTGTCTACAGGTGCGTCACAGTTTGACACAATTAAAGCTCTTGTAAATGAAGATGTTGATTGGAGCAAGGTTGAAATGTTTCATCTTGATGAGTATGTTGACCTGCCTATAACACACAAGGCAAGCTTTCGCAAATATTTAAAAGAAAGATTTGTTGATTTTGTTCCAAATCTTAAAGCTGCACACTTTGTAGACGGAACAGTTGACGGAATTAAAAAGCTTACTGAAGAAATAACAAAAGCACCTATTGATGTAGGTTTAATCGGCATCGGCGAAAATACTCATATTGCATTTAACGATCCCCCTGCAGATTTTGACACAAAGGAATCATATATCGTAGTAAACCTTGACGAAGCTTGCAGAAGACAGCAAATGGGCGAAGGCTGGTTTGAATCCTTTGATGATGTTCCAAAGCAGGCAGTTTCAATGACAGTTCACCAGATTATGAGCTGTGAAAGAATTATTTCTTGCGTTCCATATGCAGTAAAAGCATCAGCTATTGAAAAAACAATTCACACAAAAGATACTACACCTAATGTTCCTGCAACAAAATTAAAGGAACACAAAAACTTTATTTTATATGTTGATATGGATTCAGCGAAGGAGATTTTAAAATGATAAAGTTTGCTTTTGTCGGTACAGGGTCACGAGGAACTTTTGCATATCTTAAGCCAATCTGCAATGAATATTCAGATTGTGCAAAGATATGCGGCGTTTATGATATAGACAGAAAAAGAGCAGAGGCTGCAGTAGAAATGACAGGTAAAGACATCCCCATCTATGATGACTTTGACGAAATGCTTAAGGATATAAAGCCTGATGCAGTTATTGTTACAAGCATTGACTGCACTCACGATGAATATATTGTTCGTGCTTTGGATTTTGGTTGTGATGTTATAAGCGAAAAGCCTCTTACAACAACTCCTGAAAAATTTATGAGAATATATAATGCAGAGAAAAGAAACGGTAAAAAGGTAACTACAACTTTCAACTGCAGATATATGAATCATTTTGAAAGAATTAAAGAGCTTTTAATGTCAGGTGTGCTTGGTGATATTTGCTCGGTTCACTACGAATGGTTGCTTGACAGAGACCACGGTGCAAGCTATTTCAGACGCTGGCACAGAGAAAGAAAAAATTCAGGCTCACTTTTAATACACAAATCAACACACCATTTTGATTTATTGAACTGGTTTTTAGATGATGAGCCTGAGATTGTTAATGCATTTGGCACAAGACGCGTTTACGGCGATGCTTCAAGAAAGAAAAACGAACGCTGTTTTGGATGTCCTGCAAAAGACACCTGTGAGTATTACTATGATATAACTGCAAATGAATCGGATAAGAAGCTTTACTTTGATTGTGAAGATAGTAAAGGCTACATAAGAGACAAATGCGTTTTCTCTGAAGAAATTGATATTGAAGATACTGTAAGTGTCAGCATCAAATACAAAAAAGGAACAGTTGTCAGCTATTCTCTTACTGCTCACTCTCCGTATGAAGGTGCAAAAATTGTATTCAATGGTACAAAAGCAAGAGCAGAATTCAAAATGTTACACGGCGGAGGTATGTACGGCGGCTCTGTTGCAAATGAGCTTGAAATATTCTATCCATCAGGTGAGGTGCAAAAAATTACAATACCTAAAAAAGATGGCTCACATGGCGGTTCCGACTCAAAAATGCTTAATGATATTATAAGAGGCGTTGAATATGATCCTCTTGGTCAGGCGGCAGACACAAGAGCAGGCGGTATGTCAGCAGGTATTGGTATGGCAGCAAACATATCAATGAAAGAAGGCAGAAGTGTTAAGATAAGTGAAATAATAGATATATAAACAAAAAGGGAATGTTAAAATACTCCAGATCGCAAAAAGGCAGTAATATACAGAAATATAGCAAATACTATTCTGAAAAATTTATAATAAAAAGAAGAAAGACCTCATAATTTGAGGTCTTTCTCTTGTTTGAACCTTTTTGCTATGAACAAACTTCACCAACTCGGCGTATAAACATACGCCGTCGGGTTC
>JAGARF010000024.1 GCA_017622395.1 Clostridia bacterium
ACAAATCTTGACACACCTGCTTTACCTAAAGATATTTACAGAATTTTAGCAGACAAATCAAAATATGTTGTAATGGATATCGGTGGTGACGAGAGAGGTGCTCTTGCACTTGGTCGTTATTCTGAAGATATCCTTACAGAAGATAATTATGAAATGATTTTTGTTGTTAATCCGTACAGACCTTTAACTTCTACTCCTGAGGAAGCTGTCGAAGTTATGAGAGAAATTGAATATGTAAGTAAAATTAAATTTACTGCAATTGCCAACAATGCAAATGTAGGGAATGATACAAAAGCAGAAGATGTAATTTCCTGTGACGGATATATTAACAAGCTTAAGGAGCTTACGGGACTTGATGTAATTTTCACATCTGCTGTTAAGGCTGTAACTGAAAAACTTCAAGAACATTATGATAATGTTTTTGAATTAACTTTGCAAAAAAAATATTTCGATATAAGAAAAGAGGATTAATATGGCAAAATTAACTTTTGAAACTGACCTTTGTAAAGGTTGCGGACTTTGTGTTAATGCATGTCCGAAAAATTTACTTGTTCTTTCTAAAGACAAAATTAATCTCAAAGGACATTCACCTGTAGAAATTACAGATGAAGCTGCATGCATTGGTTGTGCTTCTTGTGCAATTATGTGTCCTGATTGTATAATTACGGTTGAAAGGTAGGTAATATAAATGGCTAATAAAGTTTTAATGAAGGGCAACGAAGCTATTGCAGAAGCTGCTATAAAAGCTGGTTGTATGCATTACTTTGGTTATCCTATTACACCACAGACAGAAATTGCTGCTTATATGGCAAAGAAAATGCCAAAAATTGGCGGTGTTTTCCTTCAGGCTGAAAGTGAAGTTGCTGCAATAAATATGGTTTATGGTGTATCATCAACAGGTAAGAGGGTTATGACATCTTCTTCAAGCCCCGGAATTTCTCTTAAGAGCGAGGGATTGTCATATATGGCGGGAAGCGATTTACCTACACTCGTTGTTAATGTTGAAAGAGGCGGTCCTGGTCTTGGCGGTATTCAGCCTTCTCAGTCTGATTATTTCCAGGCTACAAAAGGCGGTGGACACGGCGACTTCCACATGATTGTTCTTGCACCTTCATCAGTTCAGGAAATGGCAGACCTCACAATTAAAGGTTTTGACCTTGCAGACAAATACAGAATGACATCAATGATTCTGGCTGACGGTACAATGGGACAGATGATGGAACCTGTTGAAATCAGCGATGATGTTCAGATTACAAAATATGAAAAACCTTGGGCAACAACAGGAACTAACTGTGAAAGAAAACATAACATCGTTAACTCTCTTTCACTTGTTCCTGAAGAACTTGAAGAGCTTAACTATAAGAGATATGAAAAATATGCTCAGATTAAAGAAAATGAGCAGATGGCAGAAGAATTTATGATGGATGATGCTGAAATCTGTGTTGTAGCATTTGGTATTGCTGCAAGAGTTTCACAAAATGCAGTTGTAGAAGCAAGAAAACAGGGAATTAAAGTTGGTCTTATCAGACCTATCACACTTTGGCCTTTCCCTGAAAAAGTATTGTCTAAAGCTGCTGATAAGGTAAAAGCATTTATCTCTGTAGAACTTTCTATGGGACAGATGGTTGAAGACATTAAACTTGCTACATCTTGCAAAAAACCTGTAGAACTTTGTAACAGAGTAGGCGGTATGATTCCGTCACCTGAACAGGTACTTGCTAAAATTAACGAAGTAAAAGGAGGACTTAAATAATGAAGGTATTTGAAAAACCAAAGGCTCTTACTGATGCACCGTTTCATTATTGTCCCGGTTGTACCCATGGTATAATCCACAGACTCGTAGCTGAAGCAATAGATGAACTTGGTATTGAAGGTAAAACAATAGGTGTTGCACCTGTAGGCTGTGCAGTTATGGCATATAATTATTTTGCCTGTGATATGATTGAAGCTGCTCATGGCAGAGCACCTGCTGTAGCAACAGGTGTTAAGCGTTCATGTCCTGATAATATTGTATTTACATATCAGGGCGACGGTGACCTTGCATCAATTGGTATGGCTGAAACTGTTCACTCAGCAGCAAGAAACGAAAATATAACAGTAATTTTTGTTAACAATGCGATTTATGGTATGACAGGAGGACAGATGGCTCCAACATCACTTCCTGGTCAGGTTACACAGACTTCACCTTACGGCAGAGATGTTAACCATTGCGGATATCCTGTTAAGGTTTGTGAAATGCTTGCACAGCTTGAAGGACCTGAGTATCTTGAAAGAGTTGCTGTAAACAATGTTGCAAATATAAGAAAAGCTGGAAAGGCTATTAAAAAAGCATTTGAAAACCAGATCAACAAAAAAGGATTTTCACTTATTGAAGTTGTTTCAACTTGTCCTACTAACTGGGGAATGAAACCAACTGATGCTCTTAAATGGCTTGATGAAAATATGCTTCCTTATTATCCTCTCGGTGTATATAAGGATAGAAGTAAGGAGGAAAAATAATGTCTACACAGATTTTAATTGCAGGCTTCGGCGGACAAGGTGTTTTGTTTGCGGGTAAATTTCTTGCATATAAAGGTCTTACAGAAGGTAAACAGGTTAGCTGGCTTCCTTCATACGGTCCTGAAATGCGCGGAGGTACTGCAAACTGCAGTATAATTTTAAGTGATGACCCAATCGGTTCACCAATTGTAAGCAATCCTGATGTATTGTTTGCGATGAACCTTCCTTCACTTGATAAATATGAAAATGATGTAAAGAGTGGCGGTACGATTATTGTTGACTCTACTCTTATTAAGAGAAAAGTTGAACGAGATGATGTTAATGTATTCTATGTTCCTGCAACTCAGATGGCAGCTGATATTTCAGCACCTGCTCTTGCCAATATGATTATGGTTGGAAAAGCAATTAAAGAAACCAATGCAGTTAGCTTTGAAGGCTTGGAGGAAGGAATTAAAAAAGTTGTTCCGCCTAAAAAAGCTGATATGATTTCGCTTAATCTTAAAGCTATAGAAACAGGATATAATATGTAAGGAGGCATTTTTGTGCTTAATATAAGAATTAATAAAACAGCTAATCCAAAAGAAAAATATAAACCGGGCGATAAACTTGGCTTTGGAAAAATTTTCACAGATCATATGTTTGTGATGAACTATACTGAGGGAAAGGGTTGGCATGACGCAAGAATAGAAGAATATGCACCTATTTCTCTTGATCCTTCTGCTATGGTATTTCATTATGGTCAGACTATGTTCGAAGGTATGAAGGCTTATAGAGGTGAAGATGGAAAGGTTTATCTTTTCAGACCTGATATGAACGCAAAAAGAGCAAATGATTCAAACAAAAGACTTTGCATACCTGAAATACCGGAGGAAGATTTTGTTCAGGCTGTAAAGGCTGTTGTTGATGTTGATAAAGAATGGATTCCGACGGGCGAAGGCGAATCACTTTACATCAGACCATTCGTTATTGCAACAGATGAATTTTTAGGTGTTGCACCTTCTAAAACATATTTATTCATTATAATTCTTTCACCAAGCGGAGCATATTATGCTAGCGGTCTTGCTCCTGTTGGCATTTGGATTGAAGACGAATATGTAAGAGCGGTTAAGGGTGGTATAGGCTTTGCAAAAACAGGCGGAAACTATGCCGCAAGCTTGAAAGCTCAGGTTAAAGCCCATGATGATGGTTATTCTCAGGTTCTTTGGCTTGATGGTGTTGAAAGAAAATATATTGAAGAAGTTGGTGCTATGAATATCTTCTTCAAGATCAATGGTAAAATCGTAACTCCTATGATTAACGGAAGTATTCTTCCTGGTATTACAAGAAACTCTGTTATTAAAATGTGTCAGCATTTAGGATTCGAGGTTGAAGAAAGAAGAATTTCAGTTGATGAACTTGTAGCAGCTGCAAAAGACGGAAGTCTTGAAGAAGTATTTGGTACAGGTACAGCAGCAGTAATTTCTCCTGTAGGTAAGCTTCGTTACTGTGATGATGTTATGGTTATCGGTGACGGTAATATTGGTGAAGTCAGCCAAAAACTTTATGACACTTTAACAGGTATTCAATGGGGAAAACTTGATGATCCGTTTGGTTGGAGAGTAGAAGTTTGATTTATGAGCAGTACTGCGGTACTGCTCTGTTTGTTTCAAAAATTAAAAAATCGCTCAATTTTTTTATAAAACACAAAATAAAGTATAATTTTTATATTATATGCACAATAATTTGTTGTTAAGTGTGATGAAATGTTATAAAAATATGAAATGTGTAACAAAACATCAATAAAAAGTGTTGAAATTTTGCTGATATTATTGTATAATTTAACTATGTTATTACATAATGAAAGGAAACATAAT
>JAGARF010000196.1 GCA_017622395.1 Clostridia bacterium
AATGGTACACAGATATTGTAAAGAAAGCTGAGCTTGTTGATTATTCAAGAGTTCGCGGCTGTATGATAATCAAGCCTTACGGCTATGCTATATGGGAAAACATTCAGGCAACTCTTGACAAGATGTTCAAGGATTTGGGACACGAAAATGTTTATATGCCTATGTTTATTCCTGAAAGCTTACTTCAGAAAGAAAAGGACCATGTTGAGGGCTTTGCTCCTGAAGTTGCATGGGTAACTCACGGAGGACTTGAGCCTTTAACAGAAAGACTTTGCGTTCGTCCTACATCAGAAACCCTTTTCTGCGACCATTATAAAGACATTATTCACTCATACAGAGACCTGCCAAAGCTTTACAATCAGTGGTGCAGCGTTGTAAGATGGGAAAAAACGACAAGACCATTCCTTCGCAGTCTTGAATTCTTATGGCAGGAAGGCCACACAGCACACGCAACAGCAGAAGAGGCACAGGAAGAAACAATCAGAATGTTAAATGTTTATGCTGACTTCTGTGAAAACTACCTTGCAATCCCTGTAGTAAAGGGTCAGAAAACTGACAAAGAAAAATTCGCAGGTGCAGAACAAACATACACAATTGAAGCGTTGATGCACAGCGGTATCGCACTTCAGTCAGGTACATCACACAACTTTGGCGACGGCTTTGCAAAAGCATTTGACATTCAGTTTGCTGATAAAGACAATCAGCTTAAATATGTTCATCAGACCTCATGGGGTATGACAACAAGACTTATCGGTGCAATCATTATGGTTCACGGTGATGATAACGGACTTGTTCTCCCACCAAAAATCGCTCCTACTCAGGTTATGATTATTCCAATCGCACAGCATAAGGAAGGCGTGCTTGATAAAGCAGATGAGCTTTATAATACTCTTAAAGACAGTATCAGAGTTAAAGTTGATGCATCAGACAAGAGCCCTGGATTTAAGTTCAGCGATCAGGAAATGAGAGGTATACCGCTCAGAATTGAAATCGGTCCTCAGGATATCGAAAACAATCAGGCAGTTATTGCCCGTCGTGACAACGGCGAAAAGGTTGTTGTTTCTCTTGACAACATAAAAGAAGAAGTTGAAAGACTTTTAGATGTGGTTCAAAATGCAATGCTTGAAAAAGCAAGAGCACACAGAGAAGAAAGAACCTACAAAATGACAGACATTGACGAAATGAAGAAACAGCTTGACGAAAACCCGGGCTTTATCAAAGCTATGTGGTGCGGCGATCAGGAATGTGAGCTTAAAGTTAAAGAACTTACAGGTGCAACCTCAAGATGTATCCCATTTGAGCAGGAAGAAATTTCAGATAAATGTATCTGCTGCGGAAAACCTGCCAAAAAGATGGTATATTGGGGTAAAGCATATTAAACGAGCAAAGCAAGTTTGCTTCATTCAGACTTTGCCTGTGCTTCATATCGGCATAGCCGGTACTTCATACAAAAAGACTTGCACACGCAAGTCTTTTTGTATATTATTTAGCTTTTCCACAAGCGCAGGTGCCTGTGTAGCTGTGGTTTACTCTGCCACATTCTTCGCATTTCCAACCGTCTTTTATTTCTTCCTTGTCTTTATTGTTTTTACGGTCGATTTCCATAATTTTGTATTTTATGTACTCAACATCTTCCGCCATATCAAGGAATAAGAACAAAAAGCCTGCATAAAACAATGTTGCCACAATTCCTACAATAAGATACAAAAGTCCTGCTAAGAAATTCTGCCCAAATAATCCAAAGCTTCCGATTATGACAATTAAAATCATAATCACAAGTAAAACAATACAACCTTTTCTCAAAATTTCAGTCATTTATAACATCCCTTTTTCTTATTAATTTTAATATTCCTATTATTATCATTATTCCTATAATTGCTCCGCCGGTATCTATTAAAACATCATACCACCTGCAGGCTCGCCCTTTTACAAAAAGCTGATGTATTTCATCTGTGACTGCGTAAAGGGTACAAAGCATTGTTGCAGAAATTACAAGTTTTCTCTTTTTGTGCAAAAGAAAAGCTATATACGAAAGTATACCAAGGATTGCATACTCTGTCAAATGTGCAGCCTTTCTTATGGCGGTTTGATATGGTTCCACCTTTTCCATTTTCTTTTTAGGCGGAAGCTTTTTAAAATTTTTAGAAATAGTTGAGGCTATTTTTACAAGAGTTTTTCCGCTTGTTTTCTTTGATACGGTTGCCTCCTGTGCAGAAAACATAAATATAACGCACATCCAAAGCACAACCAAAGTCCACGCAATTATTTTTTTGTAAATTTTTCTCACCTCTTTATTTTCACTTCACAAATTCAGTTGCAATCATAAAAGACTTTCATTTCTCCATTTTTAACAGCTTTTACAAATTCCCTCTCGCTGAATATGGGTTTATCTGAACATACCCCTGCAAGATTTTTCCTTTTGCTTCCGCTATGATTATCGGAGCCTGCAAATTCTATTAAATTATAATATTCAGCATAGGTTTTTGCCATCTTATTTTCTTCTTCTTTTTTGCTGGCATTAATTACCTCCACACCGTGCACACAATCGGGAAACAATCTTATATGGTCTATATATACTGCCTGACAATAAGGATGTGCCTGTATCACAAGAGCACCGTTTTCCATAAGGTACTTTAATTCTTCACTTCTTTTCATATCCATAATTTGGGGATGTTCAAGATACCATTCTTTATCAAGACCATAGACCAGAAAATCTGTTCCTTTATATGTCATTTCAGCACCGCAAAAGACTTTAAGCCCAATTTCTTTTCCAATCTCCAATCCCTTTTCGAAATCGGAAAAATAAAAGTTTATCTTTTCCTCATAAGGCAAATCAGCATCAATATTAATGTTACCATCAAGGAAGTGGTTTGTTACAAAAACGCCGTCATATCCTAAGGATTTATAATACTCAAGAGTTTCCCTGATATCAGCGGTTGCACATCTGCTCACAGGGCAGGTGTGAAGATGTGTTTCATATTTATACATTTATTATCCCCCTTACTTTATATAAAACTCAAAATGAATTGTTTTTTCTGAAAGACGATACTTATCAAGAAGCTCCGGACCGCAGGAATTAGAGCCTATTCCTGAATTTTTATAATCTATGCGTATATTGGTGCAATCAGATTTTATAAGTTCGTCCTGATGAGTTGCCTTCATAAGCATTTCGGATGTGTAGTGTGACACATTGAACTCCATACAATCTGCTTCAAAACACAAACCATTCTTCACGGAAAGTCTCTTAGTTTTTATATGATTTCCGTGTTCCTGAGGCACAATATAATTTACATACTCCTTATCTGCATTGCTTTCATACCAATCCACCATTGAAGCGTGATTCATATCACAGTAGCTTTCGTATGGACCCATACCATAATAGCTGAATTCCGCTTTTTCATAAGCTGTTTTTATTTCAAAGCCAAGACGCGGCAACCAGATACATTCCTCCTTGACATTTCCGTCAAGCACAACCTTTATTGTGCCATCGGTCATCACGGAATATTTTGCTGTGTATTTAAAGTACGGAGTTCTTGAAACCCCTGAAAGACTTCCTTTAACCGTAATTTCTGCACCGCTTAATATACATTCATACACCTTATCAAACTGTCTGTCAAGGTTTTCGCTCTGCCAGGCATCTTGCCAATACCACTTATGTCGGATTTTTCTTTCGTTATCAGTTGGTGTCCGCATTGCCGTTATTCTGATTGGTGCTTTAAGCTGTTCCTCGCCGTTTTTTATAAGACTTACAAATGTACCTGAATGTTTTGAAAAGGTATATTTGAAATCCTCTCCCTCAAAAACAATAAAATTATCATCTTCAGTTGTTTCTGCAGCTTTGCAGACTGTCTTCTTTTCAACTCTCACAACAGGTATTTCCAATTGCTTTTGAGCAACACAGTAGCCTGTCTTATCATACAGATAGCAGTGAACATATGCACCAAGCACACATTTTTCAGGCAGTTTTATTTTAATTCCTCTGGTTTGCTTTGGTTCAACATCAAGTACAAGAATTTTTTCTTCTGTTACTTCCCCGTCAACCTTTATCTGATATTTAAACTCGTATTCCGAAAGGTTGGTAAAATCATATCTGTTAAAAACAACTATTTCGTCCCCTGAAAGCTGGCAATCCATATACTGATATGCCATCTTGACCTCTAAGGAGCCTGCTTTTAAGCCTCTGTCATAAAACACCATTCCATCTGCACAGAAGTTAGCATCATTTGTAAGCTCACCTTCAAAATCACCGCCATATTTAGGCACACCATCTACTACAACCGTATGGTCTGCCCACTCCCAGATACAGCCACCGATTAACTTTTTGTGTTTATATATCAAATCCCAATAGTCACATACATCGCCCGGTCCATTACCCATTGCGTGAGAATACTCACATAAAAAGTACGGATGTTTAAATTTCGGGTTTTCTGCCTTTAGTTTTATTCCGTCAATACCCTCATACATTTTGGAATAAACATCCGTTCTGTCAGCATAATGTGTGGTATCAGTACCATAAAATTCCGACATTTCCGCCTCACGGCAGGCATCTTCACAATGCACAAGTCTTTTTTTATCCTTTGACTTTATATACTCTATCATTGCAACATGGTTGTCGCCGTGTCCGCTTTCATTTCCTGTTGACCAGGAAAAGATTGAGGGGTGGTTTTTGTCCCTTTGATATGCTCTCTCCATACGCTCAACAAAACTATGTTTCCATAGAGGATTAGCACAAGGCCATACAGGGTTATTCAAACAATCATATCCGCAACCTTCTGCACTTCTTAAACTTACTCCGTGAGTTTCAAGGTCTGTTTCAAGCATAACATAGAATCCAAGCTCATCGCACATTTCAAGAAATTTAGGTGCAGGCGGATAATGAGAGGTTCTTATTGTGTTGATGTTAAGCTTTTTCATTAACAGCAGGTCCTTTTTCAGTTCTTCCTCTGTCATTGTCCATCCATTATAGGGGTGAGTATCGTGATGGTTTACACCCTTAAGCTTTACCTCAACTCCGTTTACCAGAAATTCATAATCCTTACCTGTTTCATAGGTTACAAATCCCACCTTCTGAGAGATAACTTCACCCTCATATTCAAATACAAGCTCATAAAGATACGGCTTTTCTGCATTCCATTTTATCGGGTTTTCAACCGTAAAGCTTGTGCTGTTTTCAGCAAATTTTTCATATAGAACATTCTTTTCCTTATCGTAAAGAGTTATATCTGCCTTGCCTTCAAAAGAAACATTTATAACATTATCATCTGTAGTAATTCTGATATCTTTGATATGACCCTTTGGTCTTGAGAGAAGATATACATCTCTGAAAATTCCGTTAAATCTGAAAAAGTCCTGGTCCTCAAGATAACTGCCGGAGCACCACTTCCGAACTTTTGCTGTGACGGTATTTACCCCCTCTTTCACATAACTGCTTATATCAAATTCAGCCTGCAAATGACTGCCTTGTGAATAACCCACATAATTATCGTTGATAAAAAGTTCCAGACAGCTTGATACCCCTTCAAAAACAATATATGTACTGCAGTCTGTGTTTTGAAGCTGAAACTCGCGTCTGTATATACCCATTGGGTTATTATTTGGAACATACGGAGGGTCATAAGAATAGGGATATGCCACATTGGTGTAGTTAGGGTTTTCATAACCGCGAAGCTGCCAGCATGAAGGAACATCAATTTTATCCCACTCTTTTTCTATATAATTTTCCTCGAAGTCGCAGTCATAAAACTTAAAATCCCATATACCATTAAGGATTGTGCATCCGTTTTCAGGAATATAGTATGCTCTCTGGGGTTCTCTGTTTTCTGCAATACTATTTAAATTTTCATATTTTCTCATATGTACTTCTCCCTTAGTTACCTATGGATATTATATTACATTTCATATATTTTTTCAACAACTTTTACCACAGTTTTAATTACCGTTTTAACCTGATATGACTCTGAAATTCCTGTTTTGCACCAGATTGCAAAATGCTCGCAGTTGTTAAGTGCTAAATTGTATTTATCCTCACCAAGTCTGCTTTTTGCTCTTCCGACAGTTTCCTCAGGAGAATACAAATGATAACTCTCACCTTGTGTTTCATATCTTGCTTCTTTCTCGGGCTTTTCGTGTGTTTCAGGAAAAACCAACTCAAAAAACTCTTTTTTCCCGTCTAAAAATTCTTCCATTGTTCCATATCTTACTGTTTTCCTGCCTTTAAAATCTCCACCATCTCCCGAATAGTGAATTACTCTGTTTTCACCTATATAAACTCCATAGTGTGAATACAAAAACCTCTTTACTCCTATTATATCTCCAGCTTGTAAATCTTTATAATACATAAAAACACCTCTTTATATAATATAAAGAGATGTTTTTATTTATAACAAGGCATTCATCGTCGCGTCACATTCAAGGTCTTAACTCCTAAAATTCTACAACAACAGAAGTATGACAATGAAGCTTTGGAACTACAAATGAAACTTTTCCTTCTTCTTGCTTAAATTCAAGCTCCTCATTAGTTAAAGGATTGTAAACTCTTTTGATATTTTTATCTGTTTTAATTTCTGCCTTTATATTGTAAATTGGCACAATATCTTCAATTATTTCCGCTCTGCCTTTTCTTATAGGACTTGCATAAGCAAGATTTACACAATATCTGTTTTCCTGCTGTATGATGGTTGCTCTTCCTTGGGATTCCATACCTTCAATTTTAAGAACAGGACCGCTATACACAAGATTTAATGCAAACATAAAGTATCTTTTATTGAAAATTGAACCGTATTCTTCATATTGTTCAGGCATATAATGAGCCATATAAACAACATTCCCTTTTTTTGCAATAGCAGGCATTTTCTTTGACTCTTTGTTGTGAGGTGTGTTTTTATGACCGCAGAAGTGTCTGTATGTTCGACTGAAATACGGAGTAATAATCTCTGCGTAAATTTCTGCATCTTTATTTTCTGTTTTATGTCCCGGGAAGCTTGAGAGCATCGGTGCATTTGGCAAATTCTCAATTTTTTCAACAGGTACGATATAGTCGCAGTCAAAATCAGGTTTACCTATATATTCAAGTCCTGTATCAATCATAAACCTGCCGTCTTTAACAAGAGAATCTCCCATAAGTAAAACTTTTCCGCCATTTGCAATATATGAATTTAAAGCTTTAAGTCCCTCTTCGTCCATCTCAGCTTTTCCTGAAATAATTACTGTATCAAAATCCGCAAAATTATTGTTATAAACAACATCATAATCAAGTTGATTTTCAAGAAGTATTTTTGAAATACCGTTGTTTGTATCCCAATCGTCAGTAATATAAACACCTAAATTTGAAAGAAATTTTCCGCCATAGCAGTATGGTGCAATTTCTTCAAGATAATCATAAGCAAAGCCTATGTTTTCATAGGTCTGCATTTCCATTTCTCCGTCAGGATGCATATGGTCGCCGATAGATGCACTTGCACCATACATTGCCATTATTGCTATTTCAAACTTAAGTGCCTCTTTTGCTTTGAAACCGCCGAATTCACCCCAATCAAGATGGAACTTGCCTGTCATACCCATAAAGGGCTTGCCTTTTTTTGCAAAAAATTTCGCTCTTATAGGGAACTTGTCATATCCGCCCCAGGCAGTTGGTAAATCTTCCATTTCATAATGTGTCTGCAAGTGATGATAATCCTTTTTTCTTGGATCTGCACCGCCGCTGTTAAAGAAAATAGTTGCATCAGGATGATATTTTCTCATAATCTCTCCGCATTTTTCCATAAATGCCTGTCGCTTGATTATAAAATATCTCTTTGCATCTTCATCATCTTCAGGGTTAAGTCCCATTTCTTTCATACCCTTTAAGCAACTTTCGCAGTAACAAACCTCTCCAACAACGCAAATATCATAGAAAAGTCCGTCAATATCTTTATATCTTTTGCAAACTTCTTCAGTTATTTTGTAAATGTGATCAGTGTATCCGTTGCCGTCGTTAAGGCAAAGCATATGCCATGCACAATGCTTTTTGGGACTATCTGGTGTTTTATCAAATTCATAATTCTCTGTTGTATGCATTGAGCCGTCTTTTCTTTTCTGAACCCACTCAGGATGGTCAATTGCGTCCTTATGAGACCAGCCTGCGGTTATGTAAACAGGTGCTCTGACGCCTACTTCGTGTGCCGCATCAATCATTGCACCTGTAAGGTCGAAATCAAGATTTGGATGCATTGTTCCTACTTCTGTAGGATAGTAGCACACACCGTGATGACACTTTGCAAAAACCGTAATACTGTCAAGATTTCCAAGCTTTATTGCTTCCTGGAAATTTTCTTTTGAGAAATTCACACCAATCCCGTCAATATCAGGTGATGTGTGAAAATCAAGATGAGTTTGTTTAAGCGGGAATTTTTTTAAATCTTTCATATTTCTCTCCTCATTTTTCTATTATTTTATTGAATTTCTCCATATAATCTTTTATCTTTATGCTTTGAGGACAATTACCCTCACATTTTCCCCTATTAGAAAATACTTAACTCAAGTTCTTGACTTAAGGCTTCAAGAGCTTTAATTCCTGCACAGCTATTACCTTTGCTGTCCAGAGCCGGCGAATAAATTCCTATGCCCATTCTGTTTGGTACTATGGCCATTATTCCGCCGCCAACTCCGCTTTTTGCAGGTACTCCTACTGTAACGGCAAATTCACCGGAACCGTCATACATTCCGCAGTTCATTAAAACTGCATTAATATATCTGGCGTGTTTTTTATCTAGTTTTTGCTCACCTGTAATTAAGTCTTTTCCCTTATTCGCCAGAACATATGCTATCCTTGCAAGGTCGACGCTTGTAACATTAATCGAACAAGCTCTGAAATAGCAATCAAGCACTTCTTCTGCATCTTCATTTATAATTCCATAGGCTTTTAACATATAAGTAAGAGCTCTGTTCTTGTTGCCTGTCGCCTTCTCGCATTGATACACCTCTTCATTAACTTCAAGTGCGGGATTTTCTGCAATATCCCGTACTAAATCAAGCAATCTTTTAAATTTATCCTGATATGTTTTTCCATCTATAAGTGTGCAAAGTGCAATTGCACCTGCATTTACCATAGGATTGATATGCTCACTTCTTAAAGCCTGGTCTGTATAATTAAAAGTGTCAAAAGGTTTGCCTGTAGCTTCCACACCAACAAGCTTGCGAACCTCATCTTCACCTTTATCTTCAAGTGCCCTTAACAAAATAATCGCTTTCACAATACTTTGCATAGTGAAGCATTTAGCATAATCACCTACACCAATTATTCCATTTTCTTCAGATATGACACAAATTCCAAACTCATTTGCATC
>JAGARF010000025.1 GCA_017622395.1 Clostridia bacterium
AAGGAGCTGTAAATATATTTACAGCTCCTTTAATCTTACTGTGTAACTGAGTAGTTAGGTGCTTCCTTTGTGATTGAAATATCATGCGGATGGCTTTCTTTTAAGCTTGCACCTGAAATCTTAATAAATTTACCGTTTTCTTTAAGCTCTGCAATAGTTGGTGTTCAGCAGTAGCCCATACCTGATCTTAAGCCTCCGAGAAGCTGATATACTGTATCAGAAAGAGCTCCTTTATATGGAACGCGACCCTCAACACCCTCAGGAACAAGCTTTTTGCTGTCCTGCTGGAAGTATCTGTCCTTACTGCCGTTGTTCATTGCAGCGATTGAACCCATACCTCTGTATACCTTAAACTGTCTTCCCTGATAAATTTCCATTTCTCCGGGACTTTCTTCACAGCCTGCAAAAAGACTGCCCATCATAATTGCGTCTGCACCTGCAGCGATAGCTTTAACAAGGTCACCTGAATATTTAATACCGCCGTCTGCGATAACAGGAATACCGTATTTCTTTGTTACTTCATATACATCATTAATTGCAGTAATCTGAGGTACACCGATACCTGCAACAACACGGGTTGTGCAAATAGAACCAGGTCCGATACCAACCTTAACGCAGTCTGCACCTGCTTTGATCAAATCTTCTGCAGCTTCACCTGTCGCGATGTTACCTGCAATAACCTGAAGGTCAGGATATTTTTCTTTTACCTTTGCAACTGCATTTATAATATTCATTGAGTGACCGTGTGCTGAGTCCATAACGATAACATCAACATTTGCGTCAACAAGTGCCTGAATTCTGTCCATCATATTGGCTGTTATACCAACACCTGCGCCTGCAATAAGTCTTCCTCTTGAATCTCTGCATGAGTTTGGATATCTGACTGCTTTTTCAATATCCTTAATTGTGATAAGACCTTTAAGCTTCATATCATCATCAACTAAAGGAAGCTTTTCAACCTTATATTTTCTTAAGATTTCCTGAGCAGCCTTTAAGTCTGTTCCAACAGGAGCAGTTACTAAACCCTCACTTGTCATTGATTCCTTGATTTTTTTCTGGAAGTCAACTTCAAATCTTAAGTCTCTGTTTGTTATAATACCAACAAGTTTTCCGTTTTCTGTAACAGGAACACCTGAAATTTTATATTTACCCATTAAAGCATCCGCTTCTTCCAGGGTGTTATCAGGTGATAAAAAGAACGGATTAGCAATAACACCGTTTTCGCTTCTCTTTACCTTATCCACCTCAACAGCCTGTTCTTCAATTGACATATTCTTATGGATAATACCAACGCCGCCTTCTCTTGCAATTGCAATAGCCATAGGCGCTTCAGTAACAGTATCCATAGCAGCTGTCATAAGCGGAACATTTAATCTGATTTTCTTTGTTAAGTTTGTGCTTAAGTCCACTTGATTAGGTAAAACCTCTGATTTTTGCGGTATTAAAAGCACATCGTCAAAAGTTATGCCCTCTTTATCAAATTTTCCCATATTCGACCTCCTGAAGTAAGTTACTAAATATTTTAATAATTATACTACTTTTTCACCGTTAAGTCAAGGCTTTATTCTTCTTTTTTCTCTCTTGTCATAAGAGTTTTTACAGCCTCTATTGCAGACATATTATTATAAAGCACATTGTACGCCGCCTCAACAATAGGCATTTCAATGTTATATTTTTTAGAAAGCTCATAAATGCTTTTACAGCTTTTTACACCCTCTACAACCATTCCCACTTCATTTATTGCTTCGTCCTTGGTTTTCCCCTGTCCTATAAGTATACCAGCTCTTCTGTTTCGGCTGTGCATACTTGTGCAGGTTACTATTAAATCTCCCATACCTGTAAGACCTGCAAAGGTTTCAGCATCTCCGCCCATTGCTGTACCGAGTCTTATAATTTCTTTCATACCTCTTGTCATAAGGGCAGCCTTTGTATTGTCACCAAAACCGCATCCGTCACTTATACCTGCACAAAGAGCTATTACATTTTTTGTTGCACCTGCAACCTCAACTCCTGCAACATCTGTATTTGTATAAACACGGAAATTTTCGTTCATAAATGCACTTTGCACAAGCTTTGCATAGTCTTCATTTTCACAGGCAGCAACTATAGCCGTAGGTATTTCTCTTGAGACCTCCTCAGCATGAGTTGGACCTGACAAAACAACAACTTTATCTGTATCAAGCTCTTTTTTGATAACATTTGAAAGTCTTTCGTTATTTTCTTCATCGAAGCCTTTTGCCACATTTACAATTATAGGAAGGTTTTTATATTTTTTAAGGCTTTGAGCAAGCTTTTTAACAATATGTGACGGAACTGCTATAACA
>JAGARF010000197.1 GCA_017622395.1 Clostridia bacterium
AGGAAGCGGTTCGTTTTCGTAAACATCAAGGATTGCTCTTATTCTTCCTGTTTTCAGTTCTTCGATTAATTCAGCCTCATTAATAACAGCACCTCTTGCTGTATTGATAAGAAGAGCATCATCTTTCATTTTTGAAAGCTGTTCTTTGCCGATAAAATGATAGTTTTTGTCAGTTAACGCAGAATGAACTGAAACTATATCACAGGTTTCAAAAATTTCATCGAGTGAGCAAATAGTTGCGTTGTATTTTGCAGCAACCTCAGGAGCAAGATGTCCTGAATATATTTTTAGCTTTACATCGAAAGCGTTTAAAATTCTTGCAAGATTTTCAGCTATCATACCAAAACCTACAAGACCTATAACTTTTCCTTTAAGCCCTTTGTTGTGAATATATACATCAGGCCAGCCAATTTCTTTTGTTGTTTTAATATCCCCAAGCATTTTGCGTTGAGATAAAAGAATGTAACCAAGAGCACCTTCAGCAACTGATTCAGCATAAAGCCTGTTGCCGGTTAAAAGAGTAATATTTCTCTTTGGAAGTTCATCGCTTACAAGTGCAGCGGCACTACCACCTGTGTGTGCAATAATTTTGAGCTTGTCAGCTTTCTCTAAAATGTTTGCATCATATTTTGGAGTACCCCAGCCTGTAAACACCGCATCAACATCTTTAAGTGCCTCTTTAAGCTCATCATCTGTGAATTCTCTGTCATAAGGGTTGTAAATTACTTCACCGATTTTCTCTATTTCAGCTTTTGCTCTTTCAGTAAAAAAGGTGTTGAAAACTTCATTGCCCATTGGTTTTGTAACTAATACTTTCATTTTTTCACCTGCTTGTCATTTTTTACTAATTATATAACAATTTACTGAACTTGTCAATGTAGAGCATTGTTATATAGAGATAACTCTATGTTAAATTCATTACCATCAAATTGTTATTTTACCTCTTGTTTTTTCATAAAATCCTTTATTTATGCTCTAAAACGAAGCGATGTAATTTTTAATACAAATCTCACAAAAAAAGCCTTGCAAAACCTAAGCTTGCAAGACTTTTTATCTAATTATTTATCAAGTGGCTTCATTGTGGGGATTTCAATTCCCACAATCACATAACTCATTATAAGTCTTCATAACCCTTTTGTTAAGCCACTCTTTTCCTCCTGCTCGTTTAAGGTTTCGAGCAACTTTTCTTCATTCTTGGTCAGCATTCTGAAAGCTTTATCAAATCTCATTTGTTTTTGAAAGGGTCTTTCCGCTGGATTGATATTCCCATACCAGAATTCTTCAAGTATATGCATTGTTTTTCCTCCTTACGCAAAGACAGCGACTCAAGATCCGGTATATCCGAAATCGAGTCGCCCTCTTCAATCATTCTTTTTGCTGTCAGCAGCGCGTGCTTGACATAAATCATATTCAGTTGTTCTCGTATTGTTTTGGCATCAACTTTCTGTTCGACCATTCTGAATACTTCTACAAACACAGCACTTTCAATTCCGTATTTGTCGCCGTACATAATTTCTTCTAATGTGTACTTTGCCATTCGTGTCACCTCCTTGTGACACAAACAGTATCACAAGAAGAGGCAGAAGTCAACGAAGAAATCGCAATTCTGAAAATTATTCAACATATATGTTTTCATCATCAATAGCTTTTATTTCTAATCTTACATTTTCAGTTATATCATTATCAAATAAATATCTTGAAAGAGGATTTATCAGCATACTTTCAACAATATTTCCTATACCACGAGCACCATTTGAAAGATTCTGCAAAGCTTCTTCTAAAAGAGCATTCACTACATCTTCTGAAATGTCTAATGTTATCTTTTTCTCTGTTGCCAGATTCCTGATGATTTTCTCTATCTGAGATTCAAGAATAAGCTTTGCAACATCAGGTCTTATGTAATCAAACACAACAATATTTTCACCAATTCTGTTTAAAATTTCAGGCCTGCCCAATTCCAATTTGAAATAATCTTCTATCGCAGAACGCACCTTTTTCTGTATTGTAACATAGTCCATTTCGCTATTAACATTCTCTGTACGAGTACCGTTTTCATCTTTTGTATAAATACCAAGATTGCTTGTAAAGATAATAATACATTCAGAAAAATAGACTGTGTTACCCTGACCGTCCGTCATTCTGCCATCTTCAAGAATTTGAAGAAATTTATCAAGTATAGATGGATGTGCTTTTTCTATTTCGTCAAAAAGCAATATTGAAAACGGGTTCTCTTTTACTGCGTTGGTAAGCTGACCGCCTGCTTCATAACCCACATATCCGGGAGGAGCACCAAACAGTTTCTGGTCGGAATGACTTTGCCCGTATTCACTCATATCAAACCTGATACAGAATTTTTCATCGCCAAACAGTTTTTCTGCTAATGTTTTTGCTGTTTCTGTTTTACCTGTACCCGTAGGTCCTGAAAAGAAAAGAACGCCTTTGGGTTTACTTTGTGATGAATGTTGCAAGCCAGCCATGCCGGTAATGGCACGCTTTACTACATCCAAGGTTTTATTAATTGCACTATTCTGACCTTTTACTCTTTTTCTGAAATCTTCATCTGCATTTTTGAAACCTTCAGACTTGAGTTTTTTCCACGGATTTTCTTTAATTCCATACTTATACAAATCTATAACATCGCACATATTATTTATGCAGATACCCTCATTTTTACACAGCTTACGAAGTCCGTTGAGTTCTGTAAAACTAAACCCTTCTGTCAATGCAACAAACTTATTTTGTATCTTTTCAAGTTCATTTGGTTCATCTATGAGATATTTCATATCTTCCTCATAAATATCGCTTGTAAAGAATGTAGCAAAGTTAGGACCTTTAATAAACATTTCTCTTTCTTCTTTTGATGGAGCAGGAAGAGTGATTGTCTTGACATTAGGATTATCTCGATAGAACCAACTTGGAATATCATTTAATTTGTTTACAGTCATAATCAGGATGTTTTTAAGCATTCCGTTTTCTGTCTTTACATCCCTGCTTTCAAGAGATGCAAGCAAGAGAGATGTAAAGCTATCCACTTCATTTTGCTCCATATTCTCAGGAGAAATAATATATCTCGATGTAAGATTCATAACAATTGCAGTTGCTTCTTTTCCTTGTAAAAGGGCTGTTTTTATATACTCAACAGTATTATTACTTCTGAAGTTGGCATTGATGCGCCCGTTTGAAGGTTTTTGATTTATAAGCTGTCCGAATTTTTCAATATAGCCATCTTCCGCATTATTGTAAAAGCCTTGCATATTGTCATAAAAAGCAATATTCTGATAACCTAAATCCTTGAAAAAATAATGCATATATGCAGGAAGTCTCAAAATAGTTCCTTTTGAAATGCTATTCTCTTCGGGGTAACTATAAACATCAATGACATTGCCTTCAATAATTATCAGTGGCTTTATTTTACTAAAAATTTTCAGTTCCTTATGCCACTTAGGAATAAAATTATTCATATAAATCACCATTTCATAAAATCAGGTTTATGTATCCCCACCGATACAAAACCATCATTCGTATTAAAATTTTGTATTTTATTTGATTCTGTATTTAAATAAGCTTCATATTTATTTCTTTGTTTTTTATCCAAAACATGAATTCGTTGATTCGAAGAGCCGCGTAATATTGAATTATTATTTAACTCATCTTTATATTTTCCATCAATCAGTACAGAAATATTTTTTAATTGATTCTCATTTAATTCTTCAATTTCATAACCTGTATATACCAGTATATCATCACTTATGTGTTTTAGTTTACTTAATAGTTCCATCAGTTTGTCTGATTGCTCCATCGGATCACCGCCTGTTATAGTGAACCCATCAACAGTGTTAGTGTCTGATATCTGATGAATTAGAATCATTAAATCATTTATGTCTATTTTGTATTTTTCGTGTTTTTGCCACAACTCTGGATTGCTACACCCTTTGCATTTGTGTTTGCATCCGCAAAACCATATTCCAATTCGTTTCCCCGGTCCCAAAACTTCAACCGGATATAATATTCTTGCTACATACATTACTTTTCCCTCACAACAAGATATACTGCCAAATCCTGACGACTGCCATTATTAACATATCCGCCAAGCCCAATTTCATCATTTACTTTAAGCGGCGTTGGTGTATCGCTTGAAATTTTTTCATTGTTAACATAGGTGAAATTAGTATTGCTTAAATTAACAATATATAAGTTTTCATCATTTGATATTAACTTTGCATGGCATCTGCTTACATAGGATTTATCGCATATATATTCTTTTAAAACATTTTCTCTTCCGAGGATTGTCTCGGTACAGTTTGGAACAGTGTATGTAAAGTCTCCTGAAATTTCAACAAGTGTATATTGCTTGCAGTATCCTACGCTTTGGGGAGTGGGAAGAATATCAGAAATATCTTCATCACAAGCTAAGCATTTTCTTGCTCCAGGCGGATTTTCTGTACCACATTCGCACATTTTAATCATAGTTTCTTTTG
The DNA here is from genome assembly GCA_017622395.1 of Clostridia bacterium. Taxonomy (GTDB): domain Bacteria; phylum Bacillota; class Clostridia; order RGIG6154; family RGIG6154; genus RGIG8700. The sequence continues at coordinate 4,479 of JAGARF010000197.1, forward strand.
CTTCAGGGGTATATCTAATGTTTTCCGTTGCCTTATCAGTAACATTTACAGTTATCAAATCCGTTCCGCAATTAGAACATTCTATAAATATAGGATTATTTTGTTCACCACAGTTTGGACACACCTTATACTTTTCCATTTTTACAACTCTTTTCTATATTTTATTTCGCTTTTTGTTGCCCGAGGTTTTACCTTAAAAGTCTTTGCTTTGGTTCTTATTTTATAGTCG
>JAGARF010000198.1 GCA_017622395.1 Clostridia bacterium
ATAGGCACAACCGCCTATCCTCTTACATTTTGGTTAAGCATACTTTTTGATGTTAAGGTCAAAATGCATGCTTAACCTCTTTTCTATTGGGTTTGTGTCAATAAAATTACTGTTGTATGTCTTTTGAAAATCTTTGCAGATTTGTTTGGGCTTTTCGCTTGACTTGTTCGAACCTTTACGGTATTGTGTGTGTTACGAAAAAAAGCGAGGTGATACAAATGGCAAAACGCAGACCATCAGGTGACGGCATGGTAAGGCTGAAAAAGGAAAATCAATGGGAAGGCAGAATTGTGGTCGGACATAAGCAAAACGGCGATTCCATATTCAGATATGCATACGGCAAGACACAAAAAGAAATGATGCAAAAGCTGAACGCATTAAAGCTTCAATATCAGGATGCTGACCTTAATGAAGACAGCAACATAACATTAAACGAATGGCTCGACAAGTGGATAAATGAATTAATGCCACAGACTGTAAGGCCAACCACTCTAAAGGGCTTCGAGCTAATATGCAGATGCTACATAAAGCCATATCTGGGAGATAAAAAGATAGCCTTCATCACAACGAATGATGTGCAGAAAATGTATGCGAAATTAAAAAAGGAAGGCAGAATTAACAAGCATCCCATCCATGGACACAAGCTTGCAGATAATATGATAATAAAGATACATAGCACACTGCACCTGGCAATGGAAACGGCAATCGAAAAGAATCTCATAGCCAAAAATCCAACAGAAGGTACAACAGTGCCAAAGAAAAAGAAAAAAGATCTTAAGGTGCTAAATGACAGTGAGCTTGACAAACTGATGCAAGCCTTAAATGACGACAAAGAATGGGGCGACTTCTTCTACCTCGAACTGACCACAGGCTTAAGGCGAGGAGAAATATGCGGTCTCAAGTGGGAAAACTTTGATGAAGAGCAAAACAAGCTCTACATCAAAACAAACATATACAGAGATAACGGAGAACTAAAAGAAGGAAAGCCTAAAACAGACGAGGGCGAAAGATGCATCATACTGCCAAAGGCAACTGCGGATATGTTAAAACTGCGAAGGCGGATATCAAAATGGATATTCCCGAACCTGACAACTCCTGAATTACCCATAGCACCGGAGGCAGCCTACAGAAAAGCAAAGCTGATGTTAAAAAGGCTGAATCTGCCGAACATATCCTTCCATGACCTCCGACACACCTTCGCAACACATGCCATAGCAAGCGGTGTAGATGCAAAAACATTATCAACGATACTTGGACATACAAACCCAAGCTTCACCCTAGACACATACACACATGTAACAACGGATATGCAACAAAAAGCATCAAATATAATAGAAAACTTTATGGAAGATATACTCGGAAAGGAGATGAAACCATGGCAAGACGAAAAAGCGGACAAGGAACAGTAAGACTCAGAAAAGACGGTCGATGGGAAGGCAGAATTGTAATCGGTTACGATGAAAATGGCCTCCCTAAGACCAAAAATGTAACAGCAAAGACCAAAACGGAATGTATTGAGAAGCTGGAAAAACTCAAAGATGAAACAGGCTTTATCCGCAGAGAAATAGTACATAGCAGAATGACCGTCGGGGAATGGATGGACTTCTGGTATCAGAATTACTGTAAAATACGAATAAAGGAGTCAACTCA
>JAGARF010000199.1 GCA_017622395.1 Clostridia bacterium
AGCACTTTCAACAGATATCCCTCCGTAAAAAACATCGGAAAGGGTGCAGTTGTTTACAGAGATATTTCTGAAATCTCCGTTTGTTTCTGTACCTATTTTTATTGCGTTGCTTCTTGTTGTAATGTTGCAGTTTGCAACTGTAATGTTTTCACAGTCTGCCTTCCTGTTTAATGTATAAGATGCCTTTAGTACTATTGCATCATCACCTGAACGGATGCTACAGTCTGAAATAATAACATTTTTACAACAGTCGGGGCTTATTCCGTCTATGTTGGTGTCTATGTTTAAGCCTGAAAGCTTTACATTTTCACAGCCTGCAAGATAAAGAGCGATATCTGTTGCTTTTAAAAGAGTCATATCTTTTATAACAATTTTTTTACATTCTTTGAATGCAAAAATTTTAACGGCTCTTTTTCCGCACCATTCACCTTCACCGGGAGTGTTTTCATTTTCCCATATTTCCTGCATATCTATAGTACCAAGACCTGTGAAAGAAATGTTTTCACAGTTTTTAGCAACAAACATACTTCTGTTAAAATATGTGTGGGAAGCATCCTGATATGTTTTATATGTAACAGTTTCTCTTTTGTCAAAGTCATCAACATTTGTGCTGCCGAGTAACTTTGCTCCAGGCTCGAATACAAAATGAATATTGCTTTTTAAATGAATGGTTGAACAGATATAAGTTCCAAAGGGAATATAAATCACACCGCCCTTATCGCTTAAACTGTCAACAGCATTTTGTATTGCCTTTGTGCATAGAGTCTTTCCGTCTGCTAATGCACCGAAATCTAAAATATTAGTCATAATATCTCCTTAAAAACCAAAAAGTCCGACTCAAACAAGTCAGACCCTAAATTCAATGTGAATTTTTTGTAAGATTAATTATATAGCTCTTGTAACTTTACCTGAACGTAAGCATCTTGCGCAAACATTAACTCTTTTAGGAGTACCGTCAACAATTGCCTTTACCTTTCTTACATTTGGTTTCCATGTTCTGTTTGAACGGATATGTGAGTGAGAAACTTTGATACCGAATACAACACCCTTACCGCATACATCACACTTTGCCATATATATACACCTCCTTGATAACCGTACATTTCATAAAGCATTATATATTCTAACAGAAAAGTTTTGAAAAAGCAAGCTTTTTTTTCAAAAATCTCAAAAAAACCTTATTTCTTCAAAAAAACTTTACAAAACAGGTTAACGTATTGTATAATTAATCTGTATAATAGTGGTTCTTTGTGAAAGGAGAATGTTATGAACCAGTTTAGTGTTGATTTAAGAAAAATCGCAGACAGGTATAAGCTTGAGGTGCTTGCCTGCAATGATGCTATAGATAATATAAAAATTGTTTCCTGTGATGTAAACCGTCCGGGACTTCCTCTTGCGGGATGTTATGACTTCTTTGACCCTACAAGAATACAGCTTATAGGTAAAGCGGAAACCTCTTATGTTGAAACACTTTCCGAAGAAGAAAAAAATGAAAGGTTTGACAAGCTGTTTTCTGCAGGTATACCTGCTCTTATTATAACAAGAGAGCTTGAGGCAGACCCTGTTATAAAATTTCAGGCAGTTAAGCATAATGTTCCTTTGCTCAGAACAAAAGAGTCTACATCAGGCTTTTTAAGTATGCTTGTAAGCTTCCTTAACTTAGAGCTTGGCGAAAGAATAACAAGACACGGTGTTTTGGTTGAAGTATACGGCGAAGGTATTCTTATACTTGGTGAAAGCGGAGTAGGTAAGAGTGAAGCTGCAATTGAGCTTGTAAAAAGAGGTCACCGTCTTGTTGCAGACGATGCGGTTGAAATAAAAAAGGTTTCAGCTATAACACTTGTGGGACAGTCTCCTGCAATTATAAGACACTTTGTTGAGCTTCGCGGTATCGGTATTGTTGATGTAAGAAGAATTTTCGGTATGGGTGCTGTTAAGGAAACAGAAAAAATTGATATGGTAATTTCCCTTGAACCTTGGGATAACAAGAAAAAATATGACAGACTTGGTCTTGAAGATGAATATATGAATATCCTTGGAATAGATATTCCATCTTTGGTTATTCCTGTGAAGCCGGGCAGAAACCTTGCAATTATTATAGAGGTTGCGGCTATGAATAACAGACAGAAAAGAATGGGCTACAATGCAGCGGAGGAATTAAATAAGCGTCTTATGGACGATATGCAGAATAAACTTTAAAGGGGTGTCATAAATGAAATATTATGTGGGAATTGATTTGGGCGGTACTAATATTGCAGTAGGAATTGTTGACGAAAAAGGTGAAATTGTTGCAAAAAAAAGCACAAAAACACTGCATAAAAGAGGATACAAAGCAATTGTTGAGGATATGGCAAAGCTTTATTTTGAATTACTTGAAGAAACAAAAATTGACGAAAAGGATGTTGTTTCTGCAGGAATAGGTTCACCCGGCTCGGTTGACACCAAAAACGGCGTTATAATTTATGCGAACAACCTCGACCTTTACGATACTCCTATTGCAGAGGAGCTGAAAAAACACATAAACAAGCCTGTGCTTGTTGATAACGATGCAAACTGTGCTGCCTGGGCAGAATTTGTGGCAGGAAGTGCAAAAGGCTCTTCGGTTGCTGTTATAATAACACTTGGAACGGGTGTGGGAAGCGGTGTCATTATAGACGGAAAGCTGCAGGGCGGTTTTAACTTCTGCGGCGGTGAGCTTGGGCATACGGTTATAGATGTAAACGGACCTTTATGTACCTGCGGAAGAAAAGGATGCTTTGAGGTATATTCTTCAGCAACAGGTCTTATAAATATGACGAGGGAATTTGCTGAGAAGGACAAAAATTCAAAGCTTTGGGACTTTAGAAAAGAAGGAGAATTTAACGGAAGAACTGCATTTTTAGCAGCAAAAGAGGGTGATGAAACTGCAAAGGCTGTTGTTGAAAAGTATACAGACTATCTTGCAGTAGGAATTGCCAATATAATAAATATTTTTCAGCCTGAAATTTTTGTAATAGGCGGCGGTGTTTCAAACGAGGGTGATAATCTTATAAATCCTCTTAAAGAAAAGGTTTTTTCTCAGACTTACACAAACCCGAATGTTGTGCCTATGTGTGACATTGTCAAAGCAAAGCTTGGAAACGATGCAGGCATAATCGGTGCGGCACTTCTCAGGTAATGGAGGTTATAATGGAAGGTAAGCTTTTAGAGCTTTGCAGACGAGAAAATGTTTTAATAAATGAGCCTATGAAAAACCACACAACCTTTGGTTGCGGAGGAGCGGCAAAGGCGGTTGTATTTCCCGAAAACAGACAGGAGCTTGTTGCTCTTGTAAAGCTTCTGAAGGATGATATGGTTATCCTTGGCAACGGGTCAAATGTTCTTGTTTGTGACGAAGGACTTGAAAAGTATGCAGTTATCACATTGAAAGTGAAAGAAGTTAAATGTGAAGGGGACAGCATATATGCAGACTGCGGGGTATCCCTTGCAAAGCTTTCTTCGGTTGCGGCTGAAAATTCTCTTGCAGGTCTTGAATTTGCGTCAGGAATACCCGGAACCGTTGCAGGCGGTATCTTTATGAATGCCGGTGCATACGGAGGAGAAATAAAGGATGTTATTTCTGAGGTTTACGCAGTAGATAAAGATGGAAATGAAAAAATCTTTTCAAAGGAAGAACTAAAGCTTTCGTACAGACACTCTGTTTTCTGCGAAAACGGATATATAATAACAGGTGCAAAATTCAATCTGGAAAAAGGAAATAAAGAAGTAATTTATGCTACTATGAAAGACCTTAATCAGAGAAGAAAAGATAAACAACCCTTAGAGTATAAAAGTGCAGGAAGTACATTTAAAAGACCTGAAGGTTATTTCGCAGGTCAGCTTATTGAAGAAAGCGGACTTAAAGGCTATAGTGTAGGTGATGCACAGGTGTCTGAAAAACACGCAGGCTTTGTTATAAACAAAGGCGATGCAAAAGCTTCTGATGTGCTTGCGGTAATTGACCATTGCAAAAAAACTGTTGCAGAAAAATTTGGGGTAAATCTTGAACCTGAAATAAAAATTTTAAGTAATGATTGATTATTTTTCATAATTGTGGTAAAATACTAAGTAATATAATGCGGAGGTGAAAGAATGCCGGCACAAATTAACGGTAATACTCTCAAACATATTATAATTTCGGCTTCCAATAATCTTTATAATAATAGAAAAGCGGTAGACGATTTGAATGTTTTCCCTGTGCCTGACGGTGATACGGGAACAAATATGTCTTTAACTATTTCAGCAGTTAAAAAGGTTCTGCTTGATGTTGATTCATTAAATTGCGGTGAGGTTGCGAGATTTGCATCTTCAGCATCCTTAAGAGGTGCAAGAGGAAACTCAGGTGTTATACTTTCACAGCTATTTAAAGGCTTTTATGTAA
>JAGARF010000200.1 GCA_017622395.1 Clostridia bacterium
ATTAAAGATGCATCAGGTATTTTAATGGCAGAAGATTATGTAACTGAATTTGCTACCAAGCTTGGTGAAAGTGTTTATCTTAAGAATTACACAACACCTGTGGAAACAGCAACATCGTTTGCTACAACTGCAACTGTTAAAAATCCGACAGGTGCACCACAGAAGGTATGGATACTTCTTGCAGTGTATGACTCAACAAACAATATGATTGGTTTAAATACAGCAAGAGAACTTAATATGGCAAGAGGAGCAGAACTTACATTCCCGCTTCAGGCAACTTATGAAGGAACAGCAAATCTTGTTCAGCTTCTCCTCTGGAATGACCCTGACGAGCTTGTGCCATACCACATACCTGTAGTGATTAAATGATTGAGGTAATGACATGTTAAAACGAATAACAGTGGTACTAATTGCACTTATAATGTCTGTTACGGTGGTGGTTGCATCTGCAGCCCCTACCGTAACAAAGCACGAGAAAGCTCCTGCAATTGTTGTTGAAGGAAAGCTTGAAAGTGCATACGGCGGAGAAATGATTGCAATTAAAGCCTTAGCAGCTGAAAAAATCGTGCATATAGGATTTACACAATGTGATGATGAAGGTAATTATTTCTACAAATTCACCACCGATTACAACACGGATGATATTACGGTATGTGTAAATCAAGGTGGCAATGATATAACAAATAATTCAGTCATTACTACAGATGATGCACAAATGTATAATGTTAAGCTTACAATAACAAATGAAAAAAATATACCTTTCCACTATGGAATTGATACAAAGTGTGTTTTGAATGCAGAAATATCAAATATATACGGCGGAGAGGACACATACCTTCTTATTTTGGGTTTCTATGACAAATCAGGGACTTTGATTAAAGTCTTAAAGAAACCTTGTATGATGAAGTTTAACAGAGAAGGAGCGTTACAAAGTGAAAACTTCGTTGTGGAAGATATTCCCATAGAGGTTGAGAAAATAAAAGGCTTTATATTTGAGTCATTCAGCACTCTTAAGCCGCTTGCTAAAAACGCATTATATGTAGAACGGGAAATGCACGGACTTAATAATATCAATAATGAAGAGGGCGAGCTTGTTGTTGCATTCCTCGGAGGCTCAATAACAGGCGGTGCCGGAGCAACAAGTAAGGACTATAGATTTTCAACACTTGTAACAAACTATTTCAAAGAGAAGTATCCAAACAAAACTGTTATAGAACATAATGCAGGCGTTGGAGGTACAGGCTCAAAAACAGGAAATGTGCGTCTTGAAAAAGATATAATAGCCGCAAAACCTGATATTGTTTTTGTTGAGTTTGCGGTTAATGACCAGAACCCAAGTGAAGAAATAAGAAATGAAAGAGCAGGCTATTATGAAGATGTAATTTCAAGACTTATAAAGCTCGAAAAACAGCCTGTTATAATACCTGTTTTCAGTCCATCCTATAAGACGGGTTATCCGACAACAGGCGGTGATACTGAAAAATACAATGCAAGCTATCTGCAACAAAGAATTGCAGATAATTACGGTATTGAAACAATTGACTTTGCTTCATATGTAGGAAAGCTCTATGCTGACGGTGTATGGACAGACTGGAGAAAAAATTTCCCTGATGGAACACATCCAAACGACGCAACATATAAAGCGTATGCAGATTATATTATAAGCTGTCTTGAAACAAGTCCTGAGAAATATTATAAAAAGATTGCTTCAACTGCACAGCGCATAATGCCTGAAAGCGGATATGACTCTCCTGAACTTATTCTGTTCAACAGTGACAGAATTAAATACACAGGCGACTGGCAGAAAAAAACCTATGGAAAAGATTATGTTCCGTTCTTTACAGACGGATATTACGAAGCACCAAAAGCAGGCGGAACACTTACTATGGAATTTACAGGTACTGTTTTTGGAATTTACGGAATGTTTGCACCTGTGACAATGGCAGGTGGAACATATAATATTGATAACGGAAAATATGTAGGAGAGTTACCTCTCAATAAAGACCCCGGTGTTGTTGAATATAGCCTTGAAACGGTAGAATGTTTATTACTTAAAGACCTTGATGAAGGAAAACATACAGTAACAATTACATTTAATCCAACAACAACAGCAAGACCTCATCCCTCAAGCTTAGGATGGGTAATAGTAGACGAAAAATAGTTGATATAAGCGGTGTTGCTTTACCGCAGCACCGCATATAACACAAGGAGGATAACGGTGAAAAAAGTATTTAGTATAGCCTTGTGCTTGAGTATGAGCACTAATATCATAGCTTCAGCTGCTGTGTTCAATAGTGCTAATATAGACACATTAAATAAGAAAATAACGGTTTCAGGAACAGTTGAGAACTCGAATATGGTAACTGTATATATGGTGAAATCAGATACCGAAGAAGTAGTTTTTGATGTTAATGCCGATAATGTAGAATATATAAATATTTTACCTGCAGAGGCAGGTGACTATACATATGAGTTTAGTTATGACGAAGGCGGAAACTATGTTATAGGTGCGGCGGATGATAAGGGAAATAAAGTGTCAAAGCTTTATAATATTACAGATAAATCAGCCATCGACGTATTAGCAGGAGAATTTTCTGTAACTATGACAGATGCTCAAATTATTGAAAAAATAACGCCATATGCAAACAGCCTTAATATATCACAACAAAATTTAAACAGTAACAGAGACAAAAAGATAATATGCATACAAATAAGAGAGAACATTAATTCAATTTCTGTAAACAAAGCCGAAGGTTTAATCAGTGCGGTTAATTCAGCTTTAAAAGAATGTGATGTTATCTACAAACTCGAAGATGCAAAGCAATGGTATGAAGTAGATGCTATCATTACTGCAAATTCGGAAATAATTGGAATTAATCTCTCAAAATATCAAAATAGCAGCAAAAAAAATGGTATCTGTGTTGATATACTTAATATGACAATTAACACACTTGAAGATGTTAAAAAGCTAATAGATGAAAAACTTTCATCAGCAACTGTAACTCCTGGTGGAGGAGGCGGTGGCGGCGGAGGATTTACTCCATCAACTCCTGTTCAGGAAATAATAACAGATGGTAAAGAAAAACCGGCAGATTTACCTGTGCACACGAATGATTTTAGTGACCTTGAAGATGTCTTATGGGCAAAGGATGCTATAAAGTATCTTGCAGATATGGGTGTATTGAAAGGAACAGGAAATAATAGATTTTCACCTGATAATGCTGTTAAAAGAGAAGAACTTGCAAAGATGATAGTTTTAGCTTTTGGCATAGAAATGAAAGATGGAGCATCATTTGCAGATGTTGAAAAAAATCAATGGTATGCACCTTATATTTCAGCACTTGTTGAAGGTGATATAAGTAAAGGTATATCAGAAAACGAGTTTGGTGTTGGAAAAGAAGTAACAAGACAGGACGTTGCGGTTATACTTCACAGAATAATGAAAAATAAAGAATATAACTTTATGACAAGCAGTAAGGAATTTGCAGACGGAGCAGTTATTGCAGATTATGCAAAAGAGGCAGTTAAGGATATGACCGCAGAAGGAATAATAAACGGAATTACAGAAACAGAGTTTGCACCTGATGTACCTGCAACAAGAGCACAGGCTGCAAAACTTATCTATGAGGTAATGAATAAGCTTAAGATGGGAGGAAATACAAATGAATAAAAGATTGATTGCGTTAATACTTACAGTTGTTTGTGTTTTCACCGCTACTTTTGCTAATGCTTCATCAGCATATAACAAAATTGAAAATCAGACTAATGCTATTAAAGTTATGATTTCTATCGGTATTATGGAAGACAATGACATAAACGAACCGGATAGATTTATTACAAGAAGAGAAGCGGCAAACTATGTTGCTGCACTTGTTGCACCCGGTGTTCAGATAGAAACAAAAAAGCTTTTTGATGATGTTAATTTAGATGATGCTTGTGCACATTCATTAACTGTATTAACAGACCTTAACATAGTTAATAAAAACGCAAGCTTGTTCAGACCAGATCAGTATGTTCTACAGGCAGAGTTCGTAAAGATGGTTGTGACTATGCTGAAAAAAGACAAAATAGCTGAATATACAGGCGGATATCCTGCAGGCTATTACAGTGTTGCAAATGAGCATAAGCTTCTTAAAGGAGTTACTTTTGATAAGGAAGGTGTTACTGTAGCTGACTGTTCCGTTATACTTGCAAACGCACTTGAAGCAGATTACAATTCATTTGGTTCTTATTATGCTGCGGGAACAAACAGCTATATGCATTCTAAAATTAATATAGAAAAGGAAACAGGAATTATTCAGGATAACGGAATAACAACCCTTTATGAAAAATCTTCATTGTATGAAAATATTTTTGTACTTAACGGAAAAAGATTTTATCACGATAAAGATATTAAAGACTTGCTTGGATGCAGAGCAATAGTCTATTATTCAGAGGATGAAATAATAAACGGAGCATATAAAGCAATTTCGGTATTTGTACCTAATTCATATAATGAAATATTAACTTTAAAATACAATCAGAATTTAAAATTCAATGATAGTATTTACACCTATACAATAGGTGACTACGAAGAAGAATATGAAGCAGAACTTTCACCAGGTGCAATTGTTATTTACAACTCAATTGCAGTATCTGCAGAGGATTATATCGGCAAGAAATTTGATATGGTTCCTGCGTATGGAGAAGTAATACTCACAGATAATGACACAGACGGCAGATATG
>JAGARF010000026.1 GCA_017622395.1 Clostridia bacterium
CTAATTCCTCACTTTCCTTTACAATTGCGTCTGCAAAGTTTTTATCCGTTACAACTGCAACCGAACGGATATCCTTACCTGTGAAACTTCCCAGCTTTTCTTTAGACTCTACTAAAATAACAGGAACATCTGCCTTTTTAAATATATCAGCCGTACTTTCAGCAGTATCCTTAGTTATAACAACCAGCTTTGCCTTTTTGGTTTTAACAGCCTTTTCGCAAAGTTCAATGCCCGTTATAACCTTTCCTGCCCTGTTGGCAAGACCAATCAGTCTTAATGCCTTATCTTTTTCCATTTAATATCTCCTCAGCTTTTTCAAACAAGCTGTCATTTATAAAGAATTTCAAGGCTCTGTTCATTTTTTTGTTTTCGGTTGCCTTTCTAAAGCAATCTATAGAACAAATATACAGACCTCTGCCTCCGCTTATGTAATTTTCGTCTATAATCACGCTGTCTTTAATTTTTGCAATTCTTAAGAGTTTATTCTTATTATACATATTTCTGCAGACAACGCACATTCTTTCATTTACTTTATCGTTCATATCAAAAATCAAAAGTGATATTGTCTTCAGGCTTAATATCAATCTTCCAGCCTGTAAGCTTTGCCGCAAGTCTTGCGTTCTGACCTTCCTTGCCGATGGCAAGTGAAAGCTGGAATGCAGGAACTGTAACCTTACACATTTTTTCACCTTCAACGATTTCCATTGAAACTACCTTTGCAGGACTAAGAGCTGCTGCAATAAATTCTTTCGGGTCTTCGCTCCAATTAACAATGTCAATCTTTTCGCCGCCGAGTGCATCAACAACTGCCTGAACTCTTCTGCCGCTCTGACCTACGCATGAGCCAACAGGGTCAACATTTTCGTTTTCCGAGTAAACAGCAATCTTTGTTCTTGAGCCTGCTTCTCTTGAAACAGCCTTAACAACAACTGTACCGTCCTGAATTTCAGGAACTTCATTTTCAAAAAGCTTTGCAACGATACCTGAATTGCTTCTTGATACAATATATTCAGCACCATAGTTTGTTTTGTTAACTTTTATAACATAAAGCTTAAGTCTGTCGCCCGGCTTAAATTCTTCACCCTCAACCTGTTCTGAAGGAGGAATGATTGCCTCGTTTCCGCCGCCGATGTCAACAACGATGTTTTTCTTGTCAACGCGTCTTACAACACCTGTTAAAACTGTGTTTTCTTTTTTGCTGCCTTCTTTGAATTTCTTTTCGCTTTCAGCATCTCTCAATTTCTGCACAACAACCTGTTTAGCTGTCTGTGCCGCAATTCTTGAGAACGGTCTCTGGTCGATTTCTTCAACGATAACATCGCCGATTTCATATTCAGGATTAATTTCTCTTGCTTCATCAAGGTCATATTCACCTTCAAGACCCATTCCGTTTTCAACAACAGGTCTGTGTCTGTAAACTCTTATGTTTGCAGTTTCTCTGTCCATACTTACAACAATGTCTGCACCCTTCATTCCTGCTGAACTTTTCTTGTATGCAATAGCAAGTGCTGTTTCAATGGCTTCAAACATATATTCTCTGTTGATGCCTTTTTCCTTTTCAAGCATAGTTAATGCATTAAGTAATTCATGATTATCCACTTTCTTTATTCCTCCTTAAAATTCTGCCACAAGTCTTACTGAGGCAACCTTTTCATTTTCAATTTTAATTTCTTCACCTGCATCAATAATGAGAAATTCCTCATTTCTCTCAACAAGTATTCCTTCAAGCTTTTTACTGCCCTCTACTGCCTTGTAAAAGCTTGCAAGTACCTTTTGACCCTTGTATCGGTCAAAATCTCTCTGTCTTTTAAGCTGTCTTTCAATTCCGGGAGAGGAAACCTCCAGGTAGCTGTAATCAACATCTTTTTCTTCTAAAATGTCCTGCAAAGGTCTGTGAACATTTTCGCAGTCCTCTATATTAACTCCGCCCTCGTCTCTGTCAATAAAAACTCTGAGCATATAGTCGCTGCCCTCTTTTTTGAACTCAACATCATAGATGAAAAGCCCGAACTGTTCTGCCACAGGTGTTGCAAGCTCCTCTACCAGCATTTCAATTCTGCTTGCCATAATTGCTCCTTTCACAAAACAAGGCTGAAAGAAAATTGCACAGATTGTGCTGATTTACGACTGTCGTGTACTTTGTGTACATAAAGGAGTAAAACAGTGCAAGATGTGTAATTTTATTCAGACTTATCCATTTCACGCAAAAGAGTGAACCTGAATTGGTTCACTCTTTTGTCCTTAATATTCATTACTGAAATATTTTAACACATATATTCAAAAAAATCAATACTTTTTGTATTTTTTCTTGATATCTACAATAAAATATGCTAAAATAACCCTATTAATTCACAGGAGGGAAAAATATGAGTATAAAAATCGGAATATTTGGTTACGGAAATCTCGGCAGAGGCATAGAAAGTGCCATAAAAATGAATAATGACTTAGAACTTGTTGCTGTATTTACAAGAAGAAATCCAAAAGACCTTAAAACAAATACAGAAAACGCAAAGGTTTGTTCTGCAGAGGATATTCTTGAATATAAAGATAAAATAGATGTTTTAATACTATGCGGAGGAAGTGCAACAGATTTACCTGTTCAGACA
>JAGARF010000201.1 GCA_017622395.1 Clostridia bacterium
ATAATACACTTCCGTCTTTTTTAAAAAGAACTACAGGCATAGGTGCATACATAAGACATTCCTTTGTTGCGTTGTCTACATGAAATGTTATCTGTTCAAGATAGTTTGCAAAGTTGCCGTGATGCTTCTGCACAATTTCAAAGCAAAGCACCGCAAGCAAAAATGTGCAGACTATCTGGGTTACACCCCAAACGACATTAAATAAAAGTGTAACAAATCCAAAAACAAGCATTACAAGAATGCATATTATTAAACTAAAGAAATTATCGCCTTTTTTTAGCATATCAAATTTCCTTTCCGTTATTTAATACTCCTGAAATTTCTTCTTGCATCAATAATTCCGCCAAGAACAAATATAGTTGAAAAAATTCCAACCATGCTTGCTCCCAAAAGTGCAATTCCTGCTATTTTATCTACTACAGGAACAGTAATCTTTCTCTTGACTAAATAATATACAAGCGATACACCGCAAATCGTAAGATAAAACTGCAGCACCAGATATAAATCCATAAACACGACCAAAAGAATTCCTTCTTTTGAAAACATAGCGCCAATCAAAGCACCTATATACACAAATACTGTTGCTGTATCTGCCTTAAAGCTGTCTAAAGACAGATTTAATTGTTTACCCTTCCTGAAAATTTTCAAAGCTGAGGATGCAATGTATGCAACAACAAAGCCGATTATTGAAAACACTATTATCATTATAGCAATATACAGATTTTTACTCATATTGATATATGAAGAAACAAAAGCCCCGTCCACACCCATTTGAAGTGACAGCTCTTTTAAAGTTTGCTCCATCATAAAAAACATATCGTCAACAGGATTAATACCAAGAATCTTTATACTGTAAATGATATATGCTGCATAAACTCCGCCTGTTGCAAGTATTCCCCACAAAACAGAAAGCTTGTTGCTGTAATTTTTTATAACTGTTATTCCTGTAAGTATGCCACCAAGCATCATCAAGGGAAGCATAACGAAGGTTGTAAACAAATCTTTGGAAAGTATGAGTGCCAATGTTATATTAACTGTTCCGGTTATTGCTGTATAATAACTGTTTGAATGAACTGTTTCAACAGTAAATAACACAATATATACAAGAGGCAGTATTAATGCTGTTATATTAAGGTTTACGCCCACAGTCAAAGAAAGACAAGAAATAAGCGTAGTTATTGCAAAGACTGTTATCTGTTTTTTCAATATACACCTCTCCTTTTACCATAATTAATTGTATTATATCATTTATAGAAGAAATCTTCAATAGTTTTTTAAAAAAATAAAAGCTTTCTTGAGAAAGCTTTTATTCGAACCACAAAATCAGTTCAAGAAGTCTTTTCGCACAAACTGCTATTTGATTTCTGTTTAATGTTTTATTTGCGAGGGCATCTTTGGTGTCATCAAAACACGCAGGCATTCTGACATCATTTCCTGCAATAATTTCTTTTGTTTTAGAGGCATGGTTCCCCCAATCCGTCATAACAACGCCGTCATAATCCCACTCACCTCTTAAAATGCCCGTTATAAGCTCTGCATTTTCCGAGGCTCTTACTGAGTTTATTATGTTATAGGATGTCATAATAGTCTTTGGCTTTGCTTCTTTAACACATATTTCAAAGCCTTTTATATATATTTCACGAAGTGCTCTTTCTGAAAGGATAGAATCACTTTCAAGTCTGTTTGTTTCTTTATTATTGCATGCGAAGTGTTTTGGTGTTGCGGCAACATTTTCAGATTGTATTCCTCTTACCATAGCCGCCGCCATTTTTCCTGTCACATATGGGTCCTCAGAATAATATTCAAAGTTTCTTCCGCAAAGAGGACTTCTGTGTATATTAAGTGCCGGAGTAAGCCACACAAACAAATTGTTTTCTTTTGCCTCCATAGCTCCTGCTTTTCCTATTTCCTCAACAAGCTCTGTATTCCATGTGCAGGCAAGCATTGTTGCAACAGGGAAAGCGGTTGTTGTTACACCTGTTTCCTCGTGTATTCTCACTCCCGCAGGACCGTCTGTAGTCATTGGAGAAGGTATGCCGTATTTTTCATTGTTTCCGCCAAATCCACCTGTATTCGATACACCTGCATTTTTCTTACCTTGCAAAAGATCTGTAAGTTCTTCGTCTGTAAGCTGTGTTAGAAATTCATCCAAGGAAACTTTGCCGTTATACACATCTATAAGCTTTACAGCATCTTCTTCCTTTTCAGGTACTTTTAATTCACATTTATACTCACATTCAAAAGTTTTTCTTTCAGCCTTGGCAGGCTCTGTATATGTATATGTACCATCTGCATTAAGTCTTTTGTCAAGATTTTCAGGTGTGCAATATGCTGTTAATTTTTCAACAACTACATCTTTTTCAAGTGTATATTTGTAGTCAAGCTCTGTTATGTTTCTTACAGAGTTTCCTGCAAATATTTTATATTCGCCTTTTTCAAGAACATATGCACTTTTTTCTATTATACCCATATCGTCATATGATGCCATAGCTGCTGTGTCAAAGGACAGATTAAGCGTCTGCTCCTGTGAAGGCATAAGCTCTTTTGTTTTTGTGAAAGCACAAAGGTTTATTGCAGGCTTGGTTATCTTTCCTGAAGGTGCATTAAAATACACCTGAACGACCTCTTTTCCTGCACAGCTTCCTGTATTTTTAACCTTTACGGTTACATATATTTTATCATTGAGGCAATATGCACTCATATCCGAAAATTCAAAACTTGTATAAGATAACCCAAAGCCAAAAGGATAGACAACCTTTTCCTTTTTACCGGGGATAGTTTCAAAATATCTGTACCCTACAAATACATCCTCTGTGTATTTTACATAATCATCTGATTGATGAAAACTCTCTGATGACGGATAATCTTCAAATTTTTCTGCACAGGTATCAACAAGCTTACCAGAAGGATTTGCGTCTCCCACAAGTATATCTGCAGCTGCAAGACCGCCCTTCATTCCTCCCTGCCATATTAAAAGTGCTGACTGTATTTTACTGTTGTTTGCAAACCAGGAAGTATCTATCATAGCTCCTGTGTTAAGTAAAACTATAACCTTTTTGAAATTATCGCATACAGCCTGAACCATTTTTTCTTCCTGACTGCTTAACACAAAGTATGAATCAGTTCCGTCATTTTTTCGGTCTGTTCCCTCACGCGAATAACGATTAATGGTAATTACGGCAGTATCTGCAAACTCTTTTGCCTCTTTTAAAAGCTCGTTTGGTATTTCAGGCTCACAAAACATACCTGCCTCTGCGCCTTTTTTATATTCCTCTTCAACATAACCCTGGTAGAACAACGAAAGCTTATGAAATATTTCAACATCTTTTTTCTGTTTAAGTCCTTCATATATATTTATAACATAGGCACAGCCAACATCGCCTGCACCTCCGCCGCCTTTAATATAGTCTATCTGTGCTTTACCAAAAATCGCAACTCTGCTTCCTTTTTTCAGAGGAAGTGTTTTATTTTCATTTTTAAGAAGTACCGTTCCTTCACAAGCTGCTTTTCTTGACAGCTCTGTATGTTTTTCTGACCCTGTAATTCTAGAATTATTATCTCCTAAAGGTAAACAGGGTTGATACTTAATTCTTGCCCATTTTTCCATACAATTTCCTCCCTTTTTCAATAATAACACTTTTCCTCTGAAATAAAAGCCAAAATGCCTTGATATTTTCACCAAAATATGCTATTATCAACATATAGCATATTTTGAGTTAATTCTTTGAGGTGATATTATGAGCAGACCATACTGGGAAAAACCTTTTTTTAAAATTTTCACATCCCATTGGAAAAATCAAGCCAGCTTTCCTCCCCATTTTCACAAAAGCCTTGAAATTACTTTTTGCTTTTCAGGGAAACAGGTCATAATCATTGACGGGAAGCAATACACTTTAAACAGCGGTGATGCGGCAGTTATTTTACCAAACATTGTTCACGAATATATAACAAATGACAATTATAAGTTATCTACTGAAACTATATCTGTCATCTGCACTACAAATCTCATTGAAAATATATTTCCCGAAATACTTGAATTTTCTATTGAAGCACCTGTGACAGACGGCATACGTCTCTCTGACATCTGCAATCTTGCTTTCAGAAATATGATTGACCCTTATGACGAGGCACAGCTTACAGGTTGGCTTATTATTGCTTTTTCAGAAATAAAAAAGTACTTGTCTTTCACAAAAAGTGTCCCTGTAAAATCCGGGGACTTACTGCCGTTGCTTCTTTCCTATATTGATAATAATTATCAACAAAATCTTACTATTGAGCATCTTAGTAAAAAATTCGGATACAGTGCGTCTTATATTGCCCACCTGTTTTGTTACCGTCTTAAAATACCTTTCCGCACTTATCTTGGCAATCTCCGCTCCGAACAGGCTGCAAAGCTTATAACCACAACAGAGAAAAGTCTTACAGAGATTGCGTACGAATGTGGTTTCAACTCCCTTAACACTTTCTGCAGATGCTTCAAAAAATGTTACAACGAAACACCTTCTTCATATAAGAAAAAGATACTGAACTTATAGGTTCAGTATCTTTTCTTTTAGCGGTAAGATGGAAGATGGTGAAACAGAAAGTTCATCTACTCCAAGCTCTATAAGCTTTTGTGTAGCTTTTAAGTCTGAGGCAAGCTCTCCGCAAACTCCCACCCATATGCCGTTTTCATGTGCCGCTTTTACCGTCATTTCAATAAGCTTAAAAACACTTTCGTGATAAGGGTCAACATATTTTTCAACTGCCATATTTTCTCTGTCACAGGCTAAGGTATATTGCGTCAAATCAATTGTTCCTATACTGAAAAACTTAACATATTTTGCAAGCTTGTCAGAAATCAGAGCCGCCGCAGGAGTTTCTATCATTATTCCTGTTTCTATTTTTTCATCAAA
>JAGARF010000202.1 GCA_017622395.1 Clostridia bacterium
ACCCATTTTACTGAGTTTTCAGCTTTAACTTTTGCCTTTGCTATGCCAATTCAGCTAAATTTTCAAATTTATCAAAATTACTTCCTTATCTGGTCTTGGCATTCTGTTTTGCACCTTTTTTATTATATCATTGCTTTTTTAAGTATCTCTACCGCCTTTTGAAGGTTTTCCGTTGAAATGTTAAGAGGTGGAAGAAGTCTTACCTTATTTTTTGCCTTAAGAGGTAAAACGCCAAGTTCCATTGCTTTTGCAATTACCTCACCTGCATCTTTTTTTGTTTCAATACCAAGCATTAAGCCTCTGCCCGAAACAGAAATTACTCCTTCACACTTTTCAAGCTCACTGATTATATAATTTGACTTTTCCTCAACCTCTTTCAGAAGCTTTTCATCAATTCTTGAAAGTACATTTACCGCTCCCGCACAGCAAACAGGGTTTCCGCCGAAGGTTGAACCGTGGTCGCTTGCCTTTAAAGTGTTTTCAACCTTTTCGTTTAAAACTGCCGCTCCGATTGGAAGTCCTGCTCCAAGACCTTTTGCAGTTGTAAAGATATCAGGAACTATATCATAATGCATATAACTGTAAAGTTTTCCTGTCCTGCCGTTACCTGTCTGCACCTCGTCTATAATAAGAAGAATATCTTCCTTCTGACACAGCTTATAAGCACCTTCAACAAATTCCTTTGTTAAAACATTTACGCCGCCCTCGCCCTGAATGGTTTCCATCATAATTGCACAGACCTTGTTTTCAGACACAAGCTTTTCTATGCTTTCAAGATTGTTCGCCTCCGCGTATAAAAAGCCATCTGTCAAAGGCAGAAAGTCTTTGTGAAAAACATCCTGACCTGTTGCCGCAAGAGTTGTTATTGTTCTGCCGTGGAAACTGTTTTTAAGGGTGATTATATTAAAATATTCACTTCCTTTTTTTTCTGCTCCGTACTTTCTTGCAACCTTTATTGCACATTCGTTTGCTTCAGCTCCCGAATTGCCGAAAAACACTTTTTTAAAGCCTGTTTTTTGACATATAAGCTCCGCAAGGCTTACACAGGGGTTTGTGTAGTAAAGATTTGAAGTGTGCTGAAAGGCTTTAAGCTGATTTGTTACAGCCTCAACCCATTCATCATCTGCCATACCAAAGGTGTTAACCGCAATTCCGCTGCCAAGGTCAATGTATTCCTTGCCGTTTTGGTCTTTAACAATTTCACCTTTGCCGCTTACTATTTCAACAGGAAATCTTCCGTATGTATTTGCTATATAGTTTTTATCTTTCTCAAAAATGTTCATTTAATTACCTTCTGTTTATTTAATTTAGTAGGGTGCAGCGTTCACGATGCACCGTATGCGGTTCGTCGAAAATCGCCGAACCCTACGCACCGACAGATCAATCAGTGCAAATGCACAAATTGTAAATTTGAGGCAGTTTGTGCTAATACGAAGCGTCGTGTACTTTGTGTACACAAGCATAGCAATTAGTGCAAAATGTCCAAATTTTCATTTTGTGAGCATTGTGCCGATGCCTTCATCGGTAAGTATCTCTACAAGTATTGAATGATGGACTCTGCCGTCAATAACAAATGCCTTTTTAACACCTTTTTTGATGGCATCTATACAACCGCTGATTTTAGGTATCATACCGCCTGAGATAACACCCTTTTCAAAATATTTTGGTGCTTCGTCTACTGTTATTTTCTGGATAAGTGTGTTTTCATCATCCTTATCTTCTAAGATACCGCATATATCTGTCATACTAACCAGACATTCTGCAGAAAGTGCCGCCGCAATTTCTGACGCAGCTGTATCTGCATTGATGTTATAAACATTTCCCTCGTTATCACAACCAACTGTTGAAATAACAGGAATATATCCCATATCAAGCACATTTTCAACAGGTTCAATATTAATCTTTGTAATGTCACCTACAAAGCCTAATTTTTCATCAAGCATTTTAGCTTCAATCATATGTCCGTCAACACCGCAAAGTCCCATTGCCTTTCCGCCGTTTGCGTGAATAAGGTTTACAAGACTCTTATTTATCTTGCCTGCAAGTACCATCTGCACTATCTCTACAGTTTCTTCGTCTGTAACACGAAGTCCGTCAACGAATTTACTTTCTTTACCTACTCTTTTGAGCATATCGCTGATTTCAGGTCCTCCGCCGTGAACCAGAACAACTTTAATACCTACAAGTGATAAAAGCACAAGGTCTCCCATAACCTCTTGTTTCAATTCTTCATTTATCATTGCATTTCCGCCGTATTTTATAACAACAGTTTTTCCTGCATATTTCTGTATGTATGGAAGTGCCTGAACAAGTATTGAGGCTCTCTGAGCATTATCAAGTTTCATTTTATTTCTCCTTTGTAATTGGATTTACAATCCTTTTAAATGTGGAAAACTTGATGTAGTTTGTGCTGATGCGAAGCACCGTGTACTTTGTGTACACAAGCAAAGCAATCAGTGCAAAATACGCAAGTTTTACCATTTAAATCAAGTGCGATAGTCGCCGTTAATCTTCACATAATCATATGTAAGGTCACAGCCCCATGCTGTAGCTTCGCCTTTGCCGTCGTTTAAGTCAATATTTATTATTATTTCGTTTTCGAGAAGAATTTCTTTTGCCTTTTCTTCTGAAAATTCAACACCTGCACCGTCTTTACAAACCTCAATTACACCTTTTGCAGACTCAAAGCTTACATCAACCTTTTCAACATCAACATCTGCACCGCTGTAACCGATTGCACATAAAACTCGTCCCCAATTTGCATCAGAACCAAACATTGCAGCCTTAACCAAAGATGAACAGATAACAGATTTTGAAACCATCTTTGCAATTTCTTTACTTTTTGCATTTATTACTCTGCATTCAAGAAGCTTTGTTGCTCCCTCACCATCGCCTGCAATCATTCTTGAAATACTTACTGTAATTTTGTTTAATGCTTTTTTAAAGATTTCAAAGTTTTCATCTTTTTTATCAATTACTGCATTTTCCGCCATACCGTTGGCAAGAATTGTAACCATATCGTTTGTTGAGGTATCACCGTCAACACTTATCATATTAAAGCTGTCTTTTATATCTTCTTTAAGTGCTTCGTCAAGAAGTTCTTTTGATATATTTACATCTGTTGTTATAAATATGAGCATTGTTGCCATATTAGGGTGTATCATACCTGAGCCTTTGCCGATACCGCCCATTTTACAGATTTTACCGTCTATTTCAAATTCAACTGCAACTTCTTTCACCTTTGTATCTGTTGTCATAATAGCCTCTGCAGCATCAAGTCCGTTTTCGTATGAAATACTTTGGCAAAGTGCTTTCATATTATCTTTTATCGGTGTAATATCAAGAGGCTGACCGATAACACCTGTTGATGCAACAACTACATCATCAGCATTAATTCCAATTTCATCAGCCACAAGCTGACACATTTTTTCTGCAACTTCAACGCCGTCTGCATTACAGGTATTTGCGTTTCCGCTGTTACATATAACTGCCTTAGCAACACCGTTTTCAAGATGCTTTTTCGTCACCACAAGAGGTGCACCCTTTACAAGATTTGTTGTATATACTGCCGCAGCACTTGCAGGAACATCTGAAACTATTAAAGCTATATCCTTTTTAATCTTGTTTTTTCTTATTCCGCAATGTATACCGCCTGCTTTAAAGCCTTTCGGTGCACATACACCTTTTTCAATAAAGTTCATTATTTATTTCCTCCTAAAACAAGGTCGAGATTTTGCACTGCTGCACCTGATGCACCTTTTCCAAGATTATCATACAAGGCAGAGAGTACCATTCTTTCTTCGTTTCCCGTAACTGTTATTTCCATAGCGTCGGACTCAGCAAGTCCGTTTGAATTTAAAAATCCGTCTTTTGCCATATTCTCATTATATCTTATATTATCACCCTGATACTTTTCTTTGAAAAGCTCAACGATTTTTTCAAAAGTAAATCCGTTTTTAAGCTGATTTGCAAAAATCGGCACAGAAACAAGCATACCGCTGTAAAAATCAGAAACTATCGGACAAAAAACAGGTGGATTTTCAAGACCTGTTATATGTACCATTTCTTTAAGATGCTTATGATTTTGTGTTAAGCCATACTGTCTTGGTGCATCAAAAAGTTCTTCTCTTTCACATTCTTCATAAGCTGCAATCATTTTCTTTCCGCCGCCGCTGTAGCCTGTTATTGAGTGACAGCAAAGGTTTTCAGTTTTTGAGATTGCCCCTGCATCAATAAGTGGCTTTATAAGTGCTATAAATCCGCTTGCGTGGCAGCCCGGGTTTGCTATTCTTTTTGCTGTTTTAATTTTTTCCTTCTGTTCCTTTGAAAGCTCAGGAAGTCCATACACCCAGCCTTCCATAGTTCTGTGAGCGGTTGATGCATCTATAATAAC
>JAGARF010000203.1 GCA_017622395.1 Clostridia bacterium
GCAACTAATGTGATTGACTCTCCCCTTGTTTCAGTAATTACAAGAATTGATTATGACCATATGAATTATCTTGGCAATACTTTAAAGGAAATCGCAACAGAAAAATGCGGTATTATAAAGCAAAACAGTAAAACAATAACTATTCCTCAAAACGATGAAATACTTTCAGTAATCAAAGAAAAATGTGCAAATAACAACAATCAGATTGTCATTACTGAATTGGTTGAAAGTTTGGCATATAATACCTATGAAAAATTTAACTATAAAGATATCAATGATATACTTTTATCTCTGAGCGGTAAAAATCAGGTTGAGAATGCATCGCTTGCTATTGAAACTGCAACGCTATTGGGAATTAACAATGAAGATATTAAATACGGACTTTCAAACACAAAGCATCCCGGAAGATTTGAAATAATATCCACTAATCCTTATACAATTTATGACGGTGCTCATAATAAAAACGGGTTTATATCATTACTTGATAATATAAAAAGATATTTTAATACAAAAGATATTACTTTTGTTTGTGCATTTATGAAAGATAAAGACATAACAGAAGTTTTTGAATTACTAAATGAATATAAAAACACAGCAAAAATAATAACAACAACAGTTAAAAATAATGAAAGAGCTGAGTGTGCAGCAGCACTTTGTGATAAATTTATAAACAAAGGCTTTATTGCAAGTTATGAGGATAATGTTAAATCAGCATATGAAAAAGCGAAAGAAAATAATAACACTGTTGTAATATGTGGATCGCTGTATTTATACAAAGATTTAATGAGTTAAAAAGACAGGGTTTAATACCCTGTCTTTAATGTTATTTCGTATTTTTCGCCATCTGCGACTTTAATACTGTCTATGCCCTCAAAAACAGGCTCACCACCTTTAGTGATACACCACCATTCCTGTTTCTCTTCATTTACAGTATAGCCATTTACAGTTTTTATATAAAGACCATATTGACCTTCTTCACCTTCTACAAGCTTGATTTCATCAGCCGCATCTCTTAATGAAGATCCTGTGGTTATAATATTAAAAACTTTGCTGTCCTCTCCGTTTATAACAGTAATTTCAATGTTTTTTTGTTCAGATGATGTTTTAACAACATCTTTTGCGTAAAAACCAAATGAAATACTTATTATTGTTGCAACGCAAAGAATTAAAATACCGATAATATTCTTTTTATCTTTCATTTTATTCACCTATATAAAATATGTGCTTATGATAATAATAAGCGGAATTGTTAAAATAGAAATAATTGTACTTATGGCGACTGTTTCAGATGCATACACACTGTCAAGGTCATATTTTGTAGCAAAAAGAGATGTAACTGTGGCTACAGGACAAGCTGCACAGATTAACACAGCCTTTGAAACGCCGGGATCTATTTTAAGCAGACTTAATATAAAAACAGCAAGTAACGGAATTAATATTAGTCTGACGAAACAAACAAAATACATCGCAGTATTTTTAAATGCCTTTTTAACATCCACCTTTACAAGATAAGAGCCAAGAATAAGCATAGCAAGAGGTGTGTTTAAACTTGCCATAAATGATACGCTTTCTGAAAGTACATAAGGAAGTTTTATCTGTGTAAAAAACAAAACAAGTCCTATTATAACCCCTATAACACCGGGATTTATTAATATGGATTTAAGAGACAAACATTTTTTTATGTCTTCAGTACAGATATAAACGCCAAATGTCCAATAAAATAGTGTAAAGATAACTAAATACGATGAGCCATAAAAAACACCATCACTACCAAGAGCTGCAGATAAAAGCGGTATTGCCATAAAACCGCAGTTTGAGCAAATAGAAGAAAATCTGCTTACTCTATATCTTAAAGATTCCTCTTTTTTAAAGAAAATATAAGAGACAATAACGGCAATTATATGAATAATGGCTGACGCTATAGCTGCCATAAACAGACCTTTAAGATAGTTGACATCAAATTCTTTTTGATACGCCTGAATAATAACACAAGGCGTTACTATAATTAATAAAATATCTGTTAATTGCTTCACACCATTTTCATTTAATTTATTTGATTTAGTTAATATAAAACCAATACTTATCAGTATGAAAATAATTAACACTTGTATTGCAACAGTTAAAGCTAGTTCCATTATTTTATCTCCTTATAAAGCTACAAATATATTTTCCAGATTTATCCTTTTTATACAGATAAGATATTAGTTTTTAAGACTATGAATAGGTGCAGGAATTCTTCCACCCCTTTTTGCAAAAATACTGCTGTCAAGCTTACTTACTTTCACAATTGGCGATGTGCCCAAAAGACCACCGAATTCAACCATATCGTTCTCATTTTTACCGATAGCAGGAATAAGTCTTACAGCTGTAGTTTTTTGATTTATCATACCAATTGCAGCTTCGTCGGCAATAATACCGGCGATAGTCTCCGCAGGAGTATCGCCAGGAATCGCAATCATATCAAGACCAACCGAGCAAACACAAGTCATAGCCTCAAGCTTTTCAAGAGATAAAACTCCAAGCTTTGCCGCCTCAATCATACCGGCATCTTCACTGACAGGAATAAACGCACCTGAAAGACCGCCGACTGATGAAGAAGCCATAACCCCACCCTTTTTAACCGCATCATTTAAAAGAGCTAATGCTGCAGTAGTACCGTGTGCTCCGCAATGTTCAAGACCAATTTCCTCAAGTATATGTGCAACACTGTCCCCTATTGCAGGAGTAGGAGCAAGAGAAAGGTCAACAATTCCGAAAGGAACTCCAAGTCGTTTCGCTGCCTCCTGAGCAACCAACTGTCCTACTCTGGTAATTTTAAAGGCTGTTTTCTTTATAATTTCTGCGACCCCCATAAAGTCTGCATCTTTATGTTTTTCAAGTTCACATTTAACAACTCCAGGACCGCTTACACCAACATTTATTACACATTCAGGCTCGGAAACACCATGAAAAGCACCTGCCATAAAAGGGTTGTCCTCAACAGCATTGCAAAAAACAACAAGCTTTGCACAGCCCATACAATTGTTATCCTTTGTTATTTCAGCTGTTTCTCTGATGATTTGTCCCATTTTATATACGGCATCCATATTAATGCCGCTTTTTGTACTTCCAATGTTAACACTTGAACAAACTTTATTTGTTCTGCTGAGAGCAACAGGAATAGAATTTATGAATATCTCTTCCCTTCTTGTGCAGCCTTTTTGAACAAGTGCTGAATAACCGCCAATAAAATCAATACCAAGCTCCATTGCAACTTTATCAAGTGTTTCAGCGTATTTCACATAATCATCGACGCATTCACCTGGAGTTAACATTGATATTGGTGTTACAGAAATTCTTTTATTAATTATAGGGATACCAAGTTCCTTTTCGATTTCTTTACCAACTGATACAAGATTTTTTGCCTTTTTCATTATCTTGTTATAAATATTCTCTGCAGTAGTTTCTGCATTGTCTGATGAACAATCAAGCAAAGAAATACCCATTGTTATAGTTCTTATATCAAGGTTTTCTTGTTTAATCATTTTGATTGTTTCTAAAATTTCGTAAATATTTATCATAGTCTCACCTTAAATTCTATGCATTGATTTATATATATCTTCCTGTGTGATGCTGATATCAACAC
>JAGARF010000204.1 GCA_017622395.1 Clostridia bacterium
GCATAAAGCTTACAAAGACGAAGTGCATTTTATCAAATCCTCTGCCGCCTCTTAAAATAGTTTTTCCCTCATATACGCACTCAAATACAAATGAGTTTGCAAGGTCAGATCCTTGATAGTCAAAATTTACATCAACGAAATCTGAAAGTCCGTAGCTTTCTATTATTTCAAAAAGCTCTTCAACTGCATCGTCGTTTTGTTCTTTGTGGCTTAAGGTGATTTTAAATTCCTTTATGCCTGTTGCAAGAATTGAATTTATTGCAACAGAAAGTATTTCCGCATCGCATCTTATTCCTTCTTCACCTGCGGTGCAGGCTATAATTCTTTCTTTTTTGCTTTTATTATAAAGTCTTATGGGGAAAATTTCATCACTAAGTTCTGTCCTTATTGCATTAAGACATTCTTTAACAAGACAGTCCTTTCCCTCTGTTACTATTTCACCGAAGGTATAGGACTCGATTACCTTTGATATTGTATCTTCAATTTTTCTGTATAATTTGCATTTCATTCCAAATGTAGACATAATCAACAACCTTTCCTTTCAATTAGAATAATTATACTCTTTTTAAGTTGTTTTTGCAAGTTATTTGTGATAGAATATAAATGGTGATTAATTTGAAAAAGGTACTGACAGTTGCGATAAATTCAAAATTTGCACATTCCTCCCTTGCAGTAAGGTACTTCAGGGAGTTTTCAGGCTGTGATATTTTTGAATGCAGTATAAATGATGAAATATTTTCGGTGTTATCAAAGCTTATGGAAAAGGACTTTGAAATTATTTGCTTTTCAACTTATATATGGAATATAGACTATGCTTTAAAGCTTGCGTCCATGGTTAAATCAACAAAAAATGCTCTTATTATTTTCGGCGGTCCTGAAGCAGGATATAACAGTAAAAATATTCTTGCAGAAAACCTTTTTGTTGACGGAGTTATAAAAGGTGAGGGAGAATATGCAATAAAAGAGTTATGCAATGGTAAAGCTTTTGCAGACATTCCAAATCTTGTTCACAGAAAAGGAGAAAATGCAGAAATTCCCGTTGATTTAGCAAAGCTTGTTTTCCCTTACAAAAAAGAAGATATAAAGGCTCTTGAAAACAGAATTTTATATTTTGAAAGCTCAAGAGGCTGCATTTTCAACTGCAGTTATTGCCTTTCTTCAAGTCAGGGCAGGACAAGATTTTTTTCAATGGATTATGTTAAATATGGGCTTGATTTTTTCATTGAAAACAAAGTACCGCTTGTTAAATTTGTGGACAGAACATTTAACGAAAACGACGAAAGAGCCTGCGAAATACTTGAGTACATAATAAGCAAAAATAAAAGCACCCATTTCCATTTTGAAATTGCACCTCAGCTCCTATCGGACAAGTTTATTTCACTTCTTGAAAAAGCAAGCGATTTTGTTCAGGTAGAGGCAGGAATACAGACTGCAAACAAAGATACGATGTCTGCAATTTCAAGAGTTTACGATACAGAAAAGGTTAAAGAAAGAATACTTAAAATTCCTGAAAAAGTTCATCTTCATACTGACCTTATTGCAGGTCTGCCCCTGGAGACCTATGAAACCTTTAAAAAGGGTTTTGACTATGCCTACACTATGAAGCCTGATATGCTTCAGCTTGGATTTTTAAAACTGCTCCATAACACAAGGCTTAAAGAAAATGCGGAAAAATACGGCATAGTTACAACAGCTTTTCCTCCTTATGAGGTGCTTGAAACAAACACTATGGCAAAGGAAGAAATAATAAAGCTTAAAAGGTGCGAAAATGCACTTGATAAGATTTATAATTCAAAGAACTTTGAAAACACCTTAAAACTCGTAGAAAAGCCCTTTGAAACCTTTGAGGCTTTGGGAGAAAAACTGTGGGAGAGAGAAAAACAGGCACCGCTTTCAAAAAACGGACTTTACGAACTTGTTTATGAATTCTTCGGCGAAGATGCAAAAGAGGAAATAGTTAAGGATTTTATGTTAAATAATCCTAAAGCTGCACTGCCTGAAAAGCTGTACGAACCCCTTGATAAAGCAACCTTCAGGGAGTTTTGTGCAAAAGAGGAATACAGAGGCAAAAAGATAAGGGTTGAGAGAGTGAAAAACAACTGCCTGATACTTTGCGAAAATGAGATAAAAGTGTCGCAAGTTCATTGACAACAAAGGCTTTTTGTGGTAAAATTTATTGTAATTTTTGAAAGGAATGATAAAATGAAAAAAGTTGCGATTATTATGGGCTCAGACAGCGATATGCCTATTGCTGAAAAAGCTGTTAATACTTTAAAGGAATATGGTGTTCCTTTTGAAGTGCATATATATTCTGCACACAGAACTCCAAAAGAGGCTGCAGAGTTTACATCAAAGGCAAAAGAAAACGGATTCGGCGCAATTATTGCCATAGCAGGTATGGCGGCGCACTTAGCAGGTGCTATTGCGGCAAACACATTGCTTCCTGTTATAGGAATTCCTGCAAAGAGCAAAAATTTAGACGGTATGGATGCACTCCTTTCAACTGTTATGATGCCGTCGGGTATCCCTGTTGCAACTGTTGCAATTGATGGCGGTGCAAATGCGGCACTTCTTGCAATTGAAATTCTCGCAACAGCAGATGATGAGCTTTATGCTCTCCTTAAAGAAAAAAGAGAGGCTGCAGCTAAGGTTGTTCTTGAAAAGGACAAGGCTGTATGTGAAAAATTCAACGACTGACGGAGGTAAGGTATGGGAGGCTTTTTCGGAGCAGTTAAAAAAAGCGATGCAATATATGATGTGTTCTTTGGAACGGACTATCATTCCCATCTTGGAACAAAAAGAGGCGGAATGTCTGCATTCGATGCTGAAGTCGGACTTCAGAGAGACATACATAACATAGAAAATTCACCTTTTCGTACAAAGTTTGAAGGAATATTTGATGAAATGAAAGGAAATGCTGCAATCGGCTGTATCAGCGATACAGACCCACAGCCCCTTTTAATCAGTTCATCGGTTGGATCTTATGCAATATGCATTGTAGGAAGGGTTACAAACAAAGAGGAGATAGTTGAAAACTTTCTCAAGGCAAACCACGGTCATTTTAACGCAATGACAGGGGGGAAAATCAATACAACAGAGCTTATTGCGGCACTTATAAATACGAAAAATGATTTTGCTGAGGGTATAAAATATGCTCAGGACACTATCGAAGGAACAGCATCTATCTTAATTCTTAAAGATGACGGCAGTATCATCGCCGCTCGTGATAAGGTAGGAAGACTTCCTGTTTCAATCGGTAAATGTGAGGACGGTTATGCGGTTTCATTTGAAGCCTTTGCATACACAAAGCTTGACTATAAATTTGTCAGGGAATTAGGACCGGGAGAGATAGTTTCAATTACTGCGGACGAGGTTAAACAGCTTGCACCCCCGGGAGAGGAAATGAAAATATGTGCTTTCCTCTGGAGTTACTACGGTTACCCTAACTCAAGCTACGAGGGCGTTAATGTTGAGCTTATGAGATACAGAAACGGCGAAATAATGGCAGAGGCAGACAGGAAAAAGGGTAATGCCAAAGACCTTGACTATGTAAGCGGTGTTCCCGATTCAGGCACGCCTCACGCAATAGGCTATGCAAATAAAAGCGGTGTTCCTTTTGCAAGACCTTTTATAAAATACACACCAACCTGGCCCAGAAGTTTTACTCCTGCCAGACAGTCAGACAGAAATAAAATTGCAAAAATGAAAC
>JAGARF010000205.1 GCA_017622395.1 Clostridia bacterium
TATGAACTTCTTGATTTAAACATCGGTAAGTGCAGAGTTGCAGTTGCAGGTAAAAAAGATTTCAGGGATTCTTTTGAAAGACCTTTAAAAGTTGCAACAAAATTTGAAAATATAGCAAAAAAGTATTATGATTCTCAAAGCAGAGAAATTGATATTATAAAGCTTAACGGTTCAATAGAGATTGCACCTATTCTTGAATTATCAGATGTAATTGTTGATATTGTTGAAACAGGAACAACATTAAAAGAGAATGATTTAGATGTACTTTGTGATATTGTCAATATAAGTGCAAGGTTTATTGCTAATAAATCGAGTTATAAATTCAAATATGATGAGATTTTAAAAATGCAGAATAATTTACAGGGAGAACTAAAATGATAAAGATTTACAATGCCAAGGATATGACAGCTGAGCAGATAATCAGCAGATGTGAAGCTGTTAATAATGTTTCTGATATTGTTACAGAGATAATTGCAAATGTCCGTTTAAACGGAGATAAAGCTTTGTACGAATATTCTGAGAAATTTGACGGTGTAAAGCTTAATGCTTTACAAGTGTCAAAAGAAGAAATTGATGAAGCTTTCTCAATTGTAGATAATAAATATATTGAGATTTTAAATGAAGCAAAAGAAAATATAACAGCATATCATAAACATCAGGTAAGAAATGATTTTGTCATCAATGATAAAGAGGGGATAATACTTGGACAAAAAATTACCCCTATTGAAAGAGTTGGTCTCTATGTTCCGGGAGGTACAGCTGCATACCCTTCTTCGGTGCTTATGAACTGTCTTCCTGCAAAAATAGCCGGTTGTCCTGAAATATATATGGTAACCCCTCCTGGAAAAGACGGAAAGGTTAACCCGGTTATACTTGCGGCTGCTAAAATTGCAGGTGTTGATACTATATACAAAGTTGGTGGAGCACAGGCTGTTGCGGCACTTGCTTACGGGACTGAAACCGTTGTCAAGGTTGATAAAATTGTAGGTCCTGGAAATGCTTTTGTTGCTGAAGCAAAAAAACAGGTGTTCGGCGTAGTTAACATAGATATGATTGCAGGACCAAGTGAAATTCTTGTTCTTGCTGATGATAGCTGTAATCCTAAGTTTGTTGCTGCTGATTTGCTTTCACAGGCAGAACATGATAAGATGGCATCAGCAATTCTTGTTACCGATAGTGAAAAGCTTGCTAAAGAAGTGCAGCAGGAATTAGAAATACAAATTCCTCTGCTTCCAAGAGAAGAAATTGCAAGGACTTCAATTGATAACAACGGTAAAATTATTATTACAGATGATTTTATTAAAGCAATTGAAATTTCAAACGAAATTGCACCTGAGCATCTTGAAATCTGCGTTGAAGAACCATTTAAATATCTGTCATATGTTAAAAATGCAGGCTCGGTATTTTTAGGCAAGAATTGTCCTGAAGCATTAGGAGATTATTTTGCAGGTCCGAATCATACATTACCGACTAACGGTACAGCGAGATTTTCAAGTCCTTTATCTGTTGATGATTTCATCAAGAAAACTGCGTTCAGTTATTATACTGAAGATGCATTAAGAAAAGTAAATGAAAAGATCGCATATTTTGCGGAAAAAGAAGGACTTCATGCACATGGTAAATCTGCAACTATTAGATTTGAGGAAGAAAAATGAGTAAATTTTTGATTGATAAGCTTAAAAGTTTAGAAGCTTATGTGCCCGGTGAACAGCCAAGGGATAAAAAGTATATCAAACTTAATACAAACGAATCGCCATATCCACCGTCAAAACATACTATAGACAGTATAAACAAGGCGGAAGTTGAAAATTTAAAGCTTTATTCAGACCCTACCTGTAAACTCTTAAAAGAAAAGATTGCAGATAAATTTGGCGTGCTGCCTGAAAATGTATATGTAGGCAATGGCTCTGATGAATGTCTTAACTTTTTCTTTATGGCATTTTGTGATAATGTTGTTTTCCCGGATATTACATACGGATTTTATAACGTATTTGCTCAGCTTTATGCTATTAATTATAAAGAAATACCTTTGACAGAAGATTTTTCTGTTAACCCAAAGGATTATATTAATGTTGGTGCAAATGTTGTTATTGCTAACCCAAACGCACCAACAGGAAAAACAATATGTCTTGATGAAATTGAAGAAA
>JAGARF010000206.1 GCA_017622395.1 Clostridia bacterium
TGGAACAAAAGCAACGCTTTATATCAATGATAAATTGGCAGATACTTACGAAACAAAAGACGAATTTACAAGATGGAATGAGTATGCTCCTGATAAAAAAACAGAGCAGGCAGTTCCTGTTAAGGGATTTATGGTAATTGCACCTTCTTGTTCTTGGAAAACTAATGGAGCAAAACAAGGTACTCTTGCTCTCAGTAATGTTGTTATAACATCTTTCGAAATCATTGAGGGATGTGATATAACAAATGTAGATGCAGCTTATGCATCAGGAAAGATAACGGGAACAGTTAATTTTGCTAACTATTCAGAAAATCCAATTACATCATGTAAAATTATCGTTGGTGCATATAAGGGCAACAATATGGTAGGTCTTACAGCATACACAGTAACAGATATTACAAATGAAGCAATAAAGAATGTTCCTTATGAAATCACAGGACTTAATGAAAAACCTGATGAAGTAAGAGCATTTGTATGGAAAGATTTTATAACAATCAAGCCATATTGCTCAGCAAAAATTGAAGGACTTAACTAACAATCAATAGGCGGACTTTTGTCCGCCTGAAGGAGAAAAGTATGAAAAAATTATTATCACTTATTCTTGCAGTAATAATATCAGTATCACTTGTATCCTGCGGAGAGAAAGTTGATATTGTTAAAACTGACCTTTCAAAACCGGTTACATTAAAATGGTTAATGCCTGGACCGGGAATACAGAAAGATTCAGCAGAAGTTTTTGCAAAGTTCAACGAAGAATTGAAAAAGATTAAGGGCTTTGAGAATGTAACAGTTAAGATTGAGGTTATTCCTGTTTCAGATTATCAGCAGAAATCATTCTTAATGCAAACCGCAGGAGAACAAATTGACATTCTTCAGACTTATACTCTTGATTATGCACAGCAGTACAGAGATGGTCTTCTGCTTGATTTAACAGATTATTTAACATTAGCACCTGAAATGGTAAAAGAATTACCTGAATGGATTATTGAGATGGGTAAAGTCGATGGTGGTCAGGCTATTATTCCAAACTATCAGAAAATGGCTTCAGCACCATGGGGATTTGTTATTCCTGAAACACATAAACAGTATGTTGATGATTGGAATAAGCTTAAAGAAGTTGTTTTAAACAACGGAAATAACGATACATATTATCAGGAAATTGAAAAATATCTTTCAAATGTTATGGCGGCAGGGGACATTGATAAAGGAATGAGCCTTGTTTCAAATTCTTCTGTTACAGGCGCTGAAACAGTAGTAAGACCTTTCAACTTTGACTGGAAAACAAAAAAGGTTCATCACAGAAACGAAATGCCTGAAGATTATTCAATGCCTGTTGCTTACAAATGGCACAGAAAATTCTTTGAAGCGGGTTACATAAGAAAAGATATTCTTTCAGCTAAACAGAAAGATTCAGAAGGTGTTAAAGATGGATCAATACTCTTTAATGCACAGTGTTGGCCGGGTTGGGAAGCAAACCTTTCAGACAACTATGATATTAAGGTTGATGCTATTCCAAAAGATAAAAACTACTTTATTTCATACAAGCCTGCAGCAGGAGGTATGGCAATATCAAGCGGTTCAAAGTATCCTGATGTTGCTATGAAAATTATTAACCTTATGAATTCAGACAAAGGTATTGAACTTTACAACTTGCTTGTTTACGGTATTGAAGGTAAACACTATAAAGTTGAAAAACTTCTGGAAAACGGAGATAAATATATAACACCTAAAGATTACCCGTCAGAAGGTAACTCTTCTTCAGCTTATGGTCTTTGGAAGTGGATAGTCGGCAATGCTGAAAATGCTTATGTAACATCAAATGAAAAAGAAACATATAAAAAAGAAATCTTTGAAGATATGCATAAAAATGCAATTGTTTCACCACTTGTAGGATTTGTACCTGATACAACATCAATAGATACAAAGCTTTCACAGCTTAACGCAGTTAAATCAGATTCTGGCATCTGGGAAGGTACACTTGCAAACTATGAGGAAGTATACAATGCATATGTAAAAGACCTTAAAGCAGCCGGACTTGATGAAGCAAGAACAGAACTGCAGAGACAGGTTGACGAATTTCTTGCAACAAAATAATTAAACAGAAGCCCCTTAGGGGGCTTTATATATTAAAATAATCGAAAGGATGTTTAAAATGACACCTAAAAAAATAGCAATACTCGGAGGCGGAAACGGAGCACATACAATGGCAGCAGAATTTGCTCTTAAAGGACATACAGTTAACCTTTACGAAATGCCTCAGTTTAAAAATAATATGAAAAAGGTTTTTGAAACAAAAACTATTTATCTTCAGGGTAACATAAAAGAGCTTCAGGGACCTGTAGAACTTAATATGGTAACTGATGATATTAAAGAGGCTGTAGAAGACTGCAAATATGTTTGTATAGTAGCACCTGCATTCGCCCATTCAGGCTATGCAAAGCTTCTTAAAGGACATCTTCATAAAGACCAGATTGTAGTAACCTTCCCGGGGGCATTCTCTGCTCTTGTGCTTAAAAAAGAGCTTGGAGATGATGATTGTCCTGTATTTGCTGATGCAAACAATCTTCCTTATGATTCTCGTTTAGTTGAAAAAGGTTCAGATACTGTTAATGTATTTGGAAGAAATCCAATAAATATAGCTTTTCTTCCTGCTGAAAAAGGCCCTGAATTAATAGATGAAATGAGAGAGGATTTATTCCCATTTGAAAAGATATACACAGATGTTTTAGAATGTGGTCTTGCAATTGTTAATCCTGACTGGCATGCAGGTCCTGTTCTCTTTAATATTTCAAGAATTGAAAGTCCACAGGTTAATTTCTTCCTTTATGAACATGGCTGGACACCATCTGCTTGTCGTTTGAACATTGCTATGGACAAAGAGCGTAAGGCACTTGGTAATGTTCTTGGCTATAACCTCAGACCTATGGAAGATTTTGCAGGCAGACCTGAAGATTATCAGTGGACTTGGCAGGATTTATACAAGGAAGGTCATGGCTCAATAGGTCTTACTCCTATATGCGGTCCTAACGAACTCAGTAGCAGATATTTAACAGAGGATATTCCTTTTGGTCTTGTTCCTTGGGCGGCTATTGGCGAGCTTATGGGTGTTGATATGCCTCTTACCAACGGTTTTATTGATATTATAAATGTAGTTCACGAAAAAGACTGGAGAGCTGAAGGTAGAAATTTAGAACAGCTTGGTATAGCAGGTATGGATAAAGAAACTCTGCTTAAGTATGTAAGAATAGGTGAGAGATAATGAAATATATGCAGAATTTGCATACTCATACCACTTTTTGCGATGGTAAAAATAAACCTGAAGAAATAATTATAGAAGCAATAAACAAAGGTTTTTCCTCAATAGGCTTTTCAGGACATTCTGAAATGTATTATTCACCTGAATATGGTATGACCAAAGAGGGAACAGAGGAATATAAAAAAGAAATATCAAGACTTAAAGCAAAATACAGAGAGAAAATCTCTGTATTCTGCGGATATGAGTATGACA
>JAGARF010000207.1 GCA_017622395.1 Clostridia bacterium
AATGATACATTTGTTGCTGCTTTAACATATTTTTTTATAAGCAATTTCATTTCGTCGTTATCTGCTCCTGTTGCCGTTACAAATACACCGGCTATAACAGGGTTTGTGCTTGACAGCACATAAGGTTCTTCTTCTGAACTTTTTCCCATAGTTTTAACCTGAACTTCACTTGATTTCTCTGAGTTTTTATAATCATATGCTATATTTTTTACCCCCGAATTTTCATAGGTTATATAGACCATAACATTTCCTGCACCCTTTACATTTGAGAGTATTTTTTCAAGCTTTTTTTCGTCTATGTAAACTACTTCCTTTTCAACCTTTTCCACCTGTTTATCAGTTGAAACAAATGCCAAGCAATAAAGACAAAGTGCTGCCGCAAGCATTATAAGTATTTTTTTGTTTTTAAGTATCTTTTTAATTATATCTGACAATTATCTTATCCCTTTCTATAGAGCTTACATCGTATATATAGCTTTTAAGCTCATTTTCATCTATATCTTCATAAGATAGAACAGTTATTGTTTCAAAGTCTTCATCTACACTACATTCAAAGCTTCGTCCGTATTTATCTGAAAGCTCATCTTTAACATTGTTTTCAATCATTCTTATACTTTGATTTACCGCAGCATCCTTTGCTTCCTGAACAGAGAAGGTTTCTTCCATATATTTCTCCGAAAGGGTGAAATCAATATCTGAACCAAAAATAACACTAAGTACAACTGCAACCGTTATTAATCCGCAGGCTACCTTTGAATATTTTGCGTAGCTTTCTTTAGGAAGAAGAAGCATTATTATATCAAGTACAATCACACAGCAAGCTACTGTAAAGAAGATTTTTGTCATTTATATATAACTCCCTGCAAGCATTAAAATTCCAACCATACTGCATATAAGAAGAAGTCCTGCACAGAAAATTGCAAATATATTGGTTATACATTCACAAATATTTTCTGAAATTTTTATAATCTCCCTTGATGAAAAAGGTTCAAGTATTGATGTTCATATTTTCAATCCCCACCTTAATACAAGAAGCTTTATTAAAGGAACAATTGCATACATAGAAATCACAATAAGTCCTGACACCCCAATAATACCGCTTACTCCTTTTAATATTGCACCTATAGTTTCCATTGATTCTGCCACTACTCCTCCCACAACGGGAAGTGCAGTTCCAACTGCCATTTTTGTTGCCTTTCTTATTGTTATATCAATACCTGAACCTGCAACACCGTATACGCCGAATATTCCTGTAAAAATGGAAAGTATAAACCCTAAAATCCATTTTGCAGCACCTCTTAAATTTGATGCAAGAGATGTTATTTTTATTCTGTCCGAAAAGTTATCAGCAACAGACACAAGAGCTGAAGATGTAATCAACGGCACAAGTATTTTTGAAAACATCTCAACAAACAGATTAAGCATTACAAGTATGCCTGAATTCATTAAAAGACCTGTTACCGCTCCGCCTTTTGCATAAGTTATACCAATAAGTACGGTGCAAAGGCTTTTTCCTGCAACACTTATATATTCTATATATTCAAGTGCAGGCTCCGTTATGTCCATATAGAGCTTACAAAGCATACCTGCAAAAACACAGTAGCCCACGCATCCTGCCACTTCCTTGTTCTTCCCTGAAAGAACTTCTCCACCCGTTCCTACACCTATAATAAAACCGCATATAATTATCATAAGAAACATTTTTAAATAAGACCTGAATTCTGATGTAACGATAGAAATAAGCTTTTTTATTATGTTCATACTGTCAAAGCCTTCTCCCGAAATCAGGCTTTTCTGTATCTCCTTAAGGTCAAAATCCTTAAATATTTCAAGGTCGTAATTTATTAAATCTTCTACGCCGTACTCCTCTGCATAATCAAGTATGCTCTCTGCGTTAACAGATAAGGGCAAAGCCAGAAGAAGTATTATTATCATAAGTTTTTTCATTATATAACCATTCCTGAAAGTACCGATATAAGCTCTTTAAACACAGGTAATGAAGACGCAATTATTATCAGCTTTCCAACAGTTTCAACCTTAACAGCCATTGCACTTTCACCCGAATCTCTGCATAAAGATGCGGTAAACTCCGCCACATAGGATACAACAATTATCTTAAAAACTATCTTAATATACTGTATGTTTATACCCGTCTGACTGCAAAGCTCAGATAAATAGTCGTAAACAGTCTTGCTATAAGTAAATACAACCGAAAGCATTATAACTGCCGATATAAGGATTACCTGAATTGCAAACTCAGGCTTTGTCTGTTTAAGTATTGCAGACATTGTTATTACAACAAATGCCATACCTGAAATTTTTAATATATCCATTTAAAATCCAAAGGTTGTTTTAACTGTATCAAACAACACCTTTATCTCTCCTATAACCATCATAAGTACTATAATAAGTCCCACAAGAGAAGTCAGCATTGCCTGTTCATCTCTCCCTGACTTTATAAGCACCTGATTTAAAACAGCTACAAGTATACCGATTGCAGCTATTTTAAAAATCAAATCTACCTCCATATTTCCCCCTACGCTATGAACACGCATATCAGTACGGCAATTGCTATTATTATTTTTCTGTTCTGATTAACAGTATTTTTGATATAGCTTTTTTCTTCCTCATATGTATACTTTAACCTTTCAACAACTGCCATCAGTCTGCTTTGCTCTGTTTGTGCATCAAACATTCCTGCCTGTTCAAAATAATCAGAAAGTATTTCATAAACCTTATTGCTCATTTCTGTCTGCTGACTTAAAAATGCCTCTTTAGCCGAAGTTTCAGTGCTCATACAGTTTGCTGTACTTTCTATAAATTCTCCTGCAACGCCTGCATACAAAGAAGCACTTTTTAGTGCTTTTGCAAGAAATTTCTGCTCAAATATTATTTCAGACGACATATATTCAAAAGCAGAAATCAATCCTTCTGTGAATTTATTTTTCTTTTTATATTCCAATGCGTATTCAAAGCTTACCATAACGCCTGCACTAAGAATTAATACCGCACTTAACAGCTTAAACATAATATCTCTTTAACTTCCTTTTCTTCGTTCATAATTACCGCAGTATCAAACAGCTTATACACATTACTGATTTTTTCTTTTACATCTTCAATGCCCTTGCCGTGAACAGTTGTTATTATATTAACCCCTGAATTAACTGCATTTTTCACACAGGCAAGTTCTGTTTCAGGCTGAATTTCATCAAACACCACAAACTTCGGGTTCATTGTTCTGATTACAAGCTCAACTCCCCTGCTTTTTTCACAGCCTGTCATACAATCACACTTTCCGCCAATGTCAAAAACAGATTTTTGATTGTAAACAGGGAAAATCTCCCCTCTTTCATCAATAACAGTAACATTATTGTCTTTAGAAAGCTTTCTTGCCATATCACGGAGAAGGGTTGTCTTACCGCATCCCGGAGGTCCGATAATTAATGTATTTCCTTCTGCCACATTTTCTGCAAGCTTGTCATCACAAACTGAAAAATCATTTGCTATTCTGAAATTAATTGAATTTATATCTGTTATATTGATTATTTTACCGTTTTCAACCACACATCTTCCGCAAAAGCCAACTCTTGAGCCATCCTCTATAGTTATATATCCCTTTTTTATTTCATTTTTAAGGGCATAAACAGAATTATTCATCAACCTTTTAAAAAGATTGTTGATATAAAGGCTGTCCGCCATTATATCAAGATAATAGTCCCCGTCTTCCGACACAACAATTATTTTTCTGCCAAGTCTTATTCTTATCTCAAAAATAACACCTTTCACATTTTCAAGTTTTTTCCTTGTTTCTTCATCAAAGTAACTTTTATACAACCTTATCACCTCATTTGTTTTTTATACATCATATTATTAGTTGCACAAAATTATGATAAAAAAATAAAACCGTTAAGCAAATGCTTAACGGTTTATGTTTTATTTACGCGTTTTTTGCTGTTTCAACTAAAGCTTTGAATGCTTCAGGGTCTGAAACTGCCATATCAGCTAATACTTTTCTGTTTAATGTGATGCCTGCTTTTTTAAGACCATTCATAAACTTTGAATATGAAATGTCGTTCATTCTTGCAGCAGCATTAATTCTTGTAATCCAGAGCTGTCTGAAATCTCTCTTCTTCTGCTTTCTTCCGATATAAGCGTATGAAAGTGACTTCATTACAGCTTCGTTAGCTGTTCTGAACTGTTTGCTTTTCGCACCTCTGTAGCCCTTTGCGAGCTTTAATATTTTTTTATGACGTTTTCTGGTTGTAACAGCGCCTTTAATTCTTGCCATATTTCTTTACCTCCTGTTTATCCGTTTGAATTATTTGTAAGGAATTAACTTCTTGATAACCTTAGCGTTTGCAGGTGATGCATAAGCCATCTTTCTAAGGCCTCTTTTTCTCTTAGTTGTTTTCTTTGTTAAGATATGGCTTCTGAAAGCGCTACCTCTTTTTACCTTACCGTTCTTTGTTAAGCTGAATCTTTTAGCTGCAGCTCTGTGTGTTTTTAACTTTGGCATTTTAAATCTCCTTCCAATAGTTTTATGTTAGTTTTTAGGTGAAATAAACATAGACATATTCTTTCCTTCAAGCTTAGCCTTTTTGTCTACAACACCGTGTTCAGCAATTGCCTGGGCAAACTTATCGAGCATTAATTCTCCTGCTTTTGCGTAAGCAACTTCTCTGCCTCTGAATCTTACGGTTACTTTAACCTTATCCTTCTTTTCAAGGAACTTGATGGTCTGATTAACCTTAGTCATAAGGTCATGCTCATCAGTTGTTGGTGAAAGACGGATTTCTTTAATGTTAACAACCGTTTGTTTTCCTTTTGATTCTTTTTCTTTTTTGGCGCGTTCAAAACGATATTTACCGTAGTTCATAATTTTGCACACCGGCGGTTTTGCCTGAGGCGAAATCATAACAAGGTCTAAATCCTCCTGAATTGCCAAGTCAAGTGCTTTCGCTGAAGTCATAATTCCGAGCTGTTCTCCGGTAGCTGAAATAACTCTGACTTCTTTCTCTCTGATTTGTTCATTTAACAATGTATCTTGCTGTTTACCGCTAATAACCAAACACCTCCAAAAATTAGAAAAAAAAGAGAACTTACAACAAAGCAGTTCTCCACACAAATAACATTTTTGTATTAACCCTTGAGCCTGATGCCTGGGGTGAGAAGTAACTTCTGCTTTATTGCCTGATAATTATAACACTTAAAATATATTTTGTCAAGCACATTTTTTACTTTTTATTTCCTTGCTATTTATTATAAATTGTTGTATAATTATGTTGGTGATTATTTTTATGAAAATTCT
>JAGARF010000208.1 GCA_017622395.1 Clostridia bacterium
GAAAGAGGAGCTTGACTCAATAGAAAACAGTGATTTGTATCTTGCAAAGCTTAAGAAAAATTATACAGAGCTTGAAAAAATTGCAAGGGAAAGAGCCTTAAAGCTTAGTGAAAAAAGAAAGGCATCTGCAAAAATACTTGAAGATGCAATAGAAAAGCATTTAACGGACCTTGAAATGCCACAGGTTGAATTTAAGGTTGATATAACAGAAACAGAGCTTAAATCTAATGGTTGTGACAGTATAAGATTTATGATTTCTGCCAATAAGGGAGAGGAACTGAAGCCTTTGTCAAAGGTTGCATCAGGCGGCGAGCTTGCAAGAACAATACTTGCAATGAAAGTTGTGCTTGCTGATGCAGACAGCGTTTCAACTATGATATTTGACGAAATAGACACAGGTGTAAGCGGAAGTACATCTCAGAAGATTGCACAGAAATTAAAGACCTTAGCAAAAGAAAAACAGGTGTTTGTTATTACTCATTCACCGCAAATTGCAGCTTTTGCAGATTGCCATTACTTAGTTGAAAAAAGAGAAGAAGCAGGAAAAACTGTTTCGGATGTAAGAGCGCTGAGCTATGAAGAAAGCATCAATGAGGTTGCAAGAATAATAAGCGGAAGCACTATAACACAGGCTGCAATAGATGCGGCAAAGGATTTAAAGAAAGCAGGAAACGATGAATAAATTCGGAATTGTAACAAAATGCGAAAAAGATTTTGCATTTGTACGGATAACAAGGGACTCTATGTGCGGAGACAACTGCGGCAGCTGTAATCTCTGCGGAAATAAAAATATTGAGATAAAAGCAATAAACAGCATCGGTGCAAAACCTGGCGACAGAGTTGAAATGAATATGCCTGAACAAAGCGGGTTTTCCGCATCGCTTCTTGCATACGGTATGCCTATGCTGATACTTATTGCAGGAATTATAGTAGGTGCGGTGTTAGGATATGCTGAACTTTTCGGTGTAATTTCCCTTGGAGTTATTGCTTTGTGGTATATCTTTTTAATGGTGCTTGAAAAAAATAAAAAGTACGCACAAAGGTTGACACCTGAAATAGTAAAAATTGTTAAGGAGGGGTAAAATGATAAGAAAAATATTTATAAGTTTAACAGCATTTCTTGTGTTAGCTGTAAATGTATATGCAATAAACTATGATTTTACTCAAAACAGAATTAACAATACAGATAGTCACTCAATAATAAAAAAGGGCGAAGAATTGTATTTTTCAGGGGAAAAAGATTTTGTTGAAGATATTGAGCTTAAAAGCGGAGATAAAATAACCCTTTTAAAATGGAACTCATATGCAGATATTAAGCCAAAAGCAGACCCTGCTGTGTATAATGTCTGTGATGTTTTGTATTTGTGTGACGGCAAAGAGGTTGCAAGGGGCACAGGCTTTGCTGAGGGAGAGCTTGTGTATCCTGAAGTAACGCAAAAAAACGGATATGAGATTAAGTGGGATGTTGTAAAAAACGGAGAGCATAA
The DNA here is from genome assembly GCA_017622395.1 of Clostridia bacterium. GTDB lineage: Bacteria > Bacillota > Clostridia > RGIG6154 > RGIG6154 > RGIG8700. The sequence goes on from JAGARF010000208.1 coordinate 1,488, forward strand.
CTTAACAGCAAATGCAGGATATGTTTTAAAGGACTATAATGTAACATTTATAGCTGACGGTAAAAAGGTGTCAGACACTACATATAATATAAATAATACTGCTGTTACAGAGCCTGCTGTTCCCAAAAAAGAACATTATAACGGCAAATGGGAAGATTATGTTCTTACATATGGGGACAGGGAAATCAATGCAGTTTATACGCCTATAGAATATACAGTAACCTTTGAAAGCGAAAATGAAGTTATTAAAAAGACATTCAATATTGAAAATATGGAGATAGAAGAACCTGAAGTTCCTGCTATAGAGGGATATACAGGTAAGTGGGAGGATTATACCCTTTCATTAAACAACATAACAGTAAAGGCAGTTTATGAGATAGTTGAATATGAGGTTACATTCCTTGCAGAGAATTTTGCTAAAACAGAAAAATATACCGTTGCAAACAAGAATGTAACAGAGCCTGCTGTTCCTGAAAAGTCAGGCTATACAGGAGTATGGGAAAGCTACAGCTTAAACCTTGAAAATATAACTGTTAAAGCACAGTATACACCGATTGAATATAAGGCAATCTTCAAAGCAGAAAATTTTGAAGAAGAAAAAATATTTACAGTAGAAAATATGCAGGTTGAAGAGCCTGAAGTTCCCGAAAAGCTTGGATATACAGGTAAATGGGAGGAATATACTTTAAC
>JAGARF010000209.1 GCA_017622395.1 Clostridia bacterium
ATTTCTATTGCAGTTTCTTTGCTTTCTCCAAGATAGTATAATTCCTTAAGACTTTCTTCAACTTTTGCATAAATAGGGGCTTTGTCAACTACCTCTGCAACAGATTTTCGGTCTGCAACAAAATAGCCTTTTCCTTTAATAGAATAAATATACCCTTCATTTTCAAGCTCTTTGTATGCCTTTATAATTGTGTTTGGATTAATGGTGAGATATGAGGACATTTCTCTCACCGAAAAAATCTTGTCCTCCGCTTTAAGCACCTTTGCTAAAATAAGCTCTTTGATTTTTTCTTTAATCTGTTCGTATACGGGTCTTGGGTCCCTATAGTCAAGCTGAATCACAATATCATCTCCTTTCCGTTCTAACTGTTCTATAACAACTATAACAGTTTTGCAAGGAGATGTCAATAGTTTTTGCAAAAAAATTGTCTTTCCAACATTTTCTACCTACTTTTTGACAGATTTTTCATTATTTTTTTCAAAAACTATTGCTATTAAAAAAAAATCGTTGTATAATATATTATCATTTAATTTAAAAGAAAGAAGTGAACTAAAATGTTTAAGAGTCAGTATCTTAACGATGTAATGGATAAGGTTATCGCAAGAAACGCTGCAGAACCTGAATTCCATCAGGCAGTTAAAGAGGTTTTAGAATCAATCGAACCTGTAATCGCTGCACATCCTGAATACGAAAAAGCAGGTCTTATCGAAAGAATGGTAGAGCCTGAAAGAGCAATTTCTTTCAGAGTTTCATGGGTAGACGACAATGGCAAGGTTCAGGTAAACCGTGGCTTCAGAGTACAGTTCAACGGTGCTATCGGACCATACAAAGGCGGTCTTCGTTTCCACCCATCTGTTTACCTTGGTATTATTAAATTCCTCGGCTTTGAACAGATTTTCAAAAACAGCTTAACAGGTCTTCCTATCGGCGGCGGTAAGGGCGGCTCAGACTTTGACCCAAGAGGTAAGAGTGACGGCGAAATTATGAGATTCTGTCAGGCATTTATGACAGAGCTTTACAGACATATCGGTCCTGATGTAGATGTTCCTGCAGGCGATATCGGTGTAGGTGCAAGAGAAATCGGCTACCTCTACGGTCAGTATAAGAGAATTAAAGGCTGTTGGGAAAACGGCGTACTTACAGGTAAAGGTCTTGAATACGGCGGTTCTTTAATCAGACCTGAAGCTACAGGCTTTGGTGCTACATATTATGCAAACGAAGTGTTAAAACACGAAGGCGACTCATTCGAAGGCAAAACTGTTGCAGTTTCAGGCTTCGGTAATGTTGCATGGGGTGTTTGCCAGAAGGTTGCAGAGCTTGGCGGTAAAGTTGTTACAATTTCAGGTCCTGACGGTTATGTTTATGACCCTGAAGGTGTTACAACAAAAGAAAAATTTGACTATATGCTTGAAATGAGAGCATCAGGCAGAGACCGTGCTCAGGACTATGCTGAAAAATTCGGCTGTCAGTTCTTCGCAGGCAAAAAGCCTTGGGAAGTTAAGGTTGACATTTGTATGCCATCTGCTACACAGAACGAAATCAATGCTGAAGAAGCAGCAAAAATTGTTGCTAACGGCACAAAATACTATATCGAAGTTGCAAATATGCCAACAACTGCTGAAGGTATTGAAGTACTTAAAAACGCAGGTGCTATCATCGGACCTGCAAAAGCAGTTAACGCAGGCGGTGTTGCAGTTTCAGCATTAGAGATGGCTCAGAACTCAATGAGATACAGCTGGTCAGCAGAAGAAGTTGACGAAAAGCTTAAGGGCATTATGGTTAACATTCATAAGGTATCAGTTGAGGCTGCTGAAGAATACGGCCTTGGTTATGACCTTATTGCAGGTGCTAACATTGCAGGCTTCAAAAAAGTTGCAAATGCTATGATGGCACAGGGCATTATCTAATTTTAGATAAAAGATAAGAGAAATTGAAGAAACCGCTCAGGCGGTTTCTTTTATTTAACGAATTCATACATAGTACACACCCTACAGCTCTATGAATCGTAACAAAGCACTATTTTTCAAAAGTATGATTTTTATCGAAATCAATTATATAAACAAGCTTAAAGAAATCAAATTTGACTTCTCGTTTGATAACTTAATGTAAAATTTAATAACTTGATGTAGAAATTTAATTTGTTGTTTGTTAATTTTATTTCTTTAGAGTTTTCTTTTATTTCTTTCGAAAAATTTTAATATGTGTTGATTTTTTTGTAATTATAGCATATAATATTTGTGAGGTGAGAAAAATGACAAGTGAAAACTTATTAAATTTGGTTGAACGAGTTATTAAATCAAGATCAGAATTTCAGTTTATTGAATTAAAGGCCGCTCGCAAAGGTGATCCAAAGCGTATTTATGATACTTTGTCTAGTTTTTCAAACAGCAATGAGGGCGGCATTATAATTTTTGGAGTAGACGAAGAACACGATTTTGAAATTTGTGGTGTATACGATTTACAAGACATACAACAAAAAATAACCGAACAATGCAACTCTATGACACCTGAAGTAAGACCATTGTTTTCTTATGCCGAGATTTCTAATGGGTATATTTGTGCTATAGAAATCCCCCCGATAGATATTGCTGAACGACCCTGTTTTTATACAGGCAAAGGTCGATTAAAAGGTTCTTATGTGCGAGTAGGAACCAACGATATTCCTATGACAGAATATGAAGTATATAGTTATGAGGCATATAGAAAAAAATATCAGGATGATATTAGAATAATCCCCCGGGTAACAAAAGGTTCAATTAATACAGGCGAGTTAGAAAAATATTTTGAACTCCTTTCTCAAAACAAGCCAAATTTGTCAAAACTTAGCAACGAGCAAATTTCCGAATTAATGAGCATTACTATTGGAGGGGAATATTCCCTTACAGCAACATTGCTTTTTAGCTTATATCCCCAGGCATATTTCCCTCAATTATGTATAGTTGCAACAGTAATACCAGGAACTGAAGTAGGGCAGCTAGGCAATTTGTTTGAGCGTTTTGTTGACAATCGACGCATTGAAGGAACCATACCTGAAATGTTATCAGAAGCCTTAGCCTTTGTGAGAAAAAATTTACGAATTAAAACAATAATTGACCCTTTGTCCGGAAAGAGACAAGATGTAGCGGAATATCCTCTTACTGCAATTAGAGAGATTTTACTAAACGCATTAGTACACAGAGATTACAGCACTCACACCGAAGGTATGCCTATACAACTACAGATTTTTTCAGACAGAATAGAAATTACTAATCCCGGTGGTCTATATGGCAGAATAACTTTAGATCAACTTGGACAAGTACAGCCAGACACTCGAAACCCTGTTTTAGCTACTGCTTTGGAAACATTAAAAATCACCGAAAACAGATATTCCGGCATTCCTACAGTTCGACGGGAAATGTCTGAGTATGGTTTGCCTATGCCACAATTCGAAGATGCTCGGGGAATGTTTAAGGTTACATTGTTTGGCGAGCGTAAGGGAAACATAAAAAAAGATATTTCTGATCCGGATATTTTATCTTTCTGTTCTGTACCACGTACACGCAAAGAAATTGCAGATTTTTTAGGCGTCAAATCAATAGCCTATGCCATTTCAACTTATATAGCACCACTAATTAACTCTAATAAAATCTCTCTCAGTAATCCTATGCATCCCAAAAGTCCAGATCAAAAATACACAACCATTAAAAATGATTAATAGTAAAGCGAGGTAAAATCACCTCGCTTTTGCTATACCGCTACAGACTTTTATTGACAAATGTTTTGTTTTGTTGTATTATTTAA
>JAGARF010000210.1 GCA_017622395.1 Clostridia bacterium
ATTGCTGATTTTGAGTGAAGTGTACTTTCATCATAAGCAAGTGTCAGCGAACAATTAAATACCAACAATGCTGACAAAACAATGGAAAATATCTTCTTTAACAAAAATTTCACCTCACCACAAACTTATGTGGCAAGGTGAATATTTATGCTCTTGGATGAACCGTCTTATAAATTTCTTTTATTCTGTTTCTGTTCATATCTTCATATATTTGTGTTGATGACAGGGCAGTATACCCCATAAGCTCCTGAAGTGTTTTAGTATCAAGACCGTTGTTAATCATATGTACTGCAAACGAATGTCTTAAAATCTGAGGACTTACATCTTTATTTAGTCCTGCCGACACTGTATATTGCTTGATTATTTTCCAGAAACCCTGTCTTGACATTCCCGTTCCTGACAGATTTGTAAAGAAATAATCATCAGGCTCTTTTTCCTTTGATACCGCAAGGTACTTGGCTATTGAATCCGCACAAAATGAGCCGTAAGGAACTGTTCTTCTGTCATTTTCGCTATTACAGGTTATAATTTCTGCCTGAACATCCACATCACGCATTTTAAGCTTAATAAGCTGTGACACCTTAATACCTGTTGCATATACAAGCTCAAGCATAGCCTTATCTCTTACACCTTTATATGTATTTAAATCCGGCTGTGACAAAAACTTTTCAACATCTGCCACAGACATAATCCCCGGAAGCTTTCTTTCAAATTTAGGCGGTTTTATGTCAATCATCGGGTTTTTGTCGATTTCTCCCCCTTTATACATATAACCGTAAAAATTCCTTAAGGTCACAACACTTCTTGTAACCGTCTGTTCCGCTTTTCCTTTTCGGCTGAGGTAATTTATATAGGCTGTAATATTCATCTTTTTAAGATTGTTCCATTTAAACTTTTTTTGCTGAAGATAAGCATCAAAGCTTTCAAGGTCTCTCTGATATGCAGAAAGAGTGTTGGCTGATTTTTTTTCATCTTTAAGGCTGTTTATGTATTTTTCTATATATTTTTTCATTACCTCACCTCACTTCATTTTACCTGAAATTTTTCTGAATGTAAATGGAATTAATTTCTACAGCATAACCGCAAGAAGTACATCACCTGAAAAATATATTATACCTCCTGCAATAAGCTTTTTAATGTTCTCTCTCTGTTCAAACAAAAACATATCTGAATATACAGTTATTATTCCCACTAATTTAACAGTAATGGGTATAACCGAAAGAACAAGCTTAAAAACCGACATATTATTAAGCACAAACATTAAATATGCACCAACAGACATTCCTGTATAAACAAGCATAACAGACCCTACAAGAAATCCTGATTTGCTCATAGAAATAAGCTTAATCGTATAGCAAAGCATTAATATTTTCAATAATTCTTTAAAAACAAACACAGCATCTGCTTTGTTCAAAACAAAATCAGGATTATATGCAAAAACCGATATATAAACACCCGATATAATTAATATCATACATATCAGGTATTTATATGATGAATTTAAAATGCTACGCTTTAACAATTGAAAATTAAACACAGAATCACCTCATAACTAAATATGCGGGCTATCTGTGTTTTATTCTTTATTCTTCGGTTTTGTTTTCTTTGCCTTTGCTTGATATAATACCGCTTACTTTATCTACCATAACAGGTATATAGTCAATAAGCTTTGAAACAGGCTCGTCACCGTCAACAGGGAGAAGACGGACATTCTTTTCATTAACTGCAAGAAAAGCAACAGGAGAAATTGTAACTCCTGCACCTACGCCGCCGGCAAAAGGCTTAGTTTCTTCAGGAGCTTTGTTCTTTGAAACATACTCGCCGCCGCCTGCAGCCAAGCCAAAGCTTACCTTAGATACAGGTATGATAACTGTACCGTCAGGACTTGTTATCGCATCTCCTATAATAGTATTAACATCTACCATTTGCTTAAGATTTTCCATTGCACTGTTCATAATGCCATTAATTGGATGGTCTGTCATATTTAACACCTCATTTATTTAATTTCGTTTTCATCGTCATCTTTTACAAAGTTTTCGAGGGACATCTGGAACGCATCAAGCTCAGGCATTTCTTCGATGCTTTTAAGACCGAAAATTCTTAAAAACTCGTTTGTTGTTCCGTATAAAATGGGTCTGCCCGGAGCATCAAGTCTTCCCTTTTCCTCAACTATCTCTCTTGTTACAAGCTTATCAAGAGGTCCAAAGCTGTCAACACCTCGTATTTTATCTATTGTAGACCTTGTAACAGGCTGATTATATGCAATTATTGCAAGAACCTCAAGTGCTGCATTTGAAAGGTTCATAGGTTTTTTCGTTCCGGCAAACTTTGCTATATAATCTGCATATTCAGGATTAGTTGTAAGCTGATATATGTCGTTATATTTTATGATTTTAAGACCGTGACCTTCAAAGTTGTACTTGTCCATATAGTTATCTGCGATTTTTTCAGCAGTTCCCATATCCATTTCAAACATATCTGCAATTCTGCCAAGCTCAACACCCTCGCCTGATATGAAAAGCACGGCCTCTATTATATTTTCAAGTTTAGAGATTTCCATCTATTTCTCCTAATATTATTTCTTCGTTTGTGGTTTTTATACCGATTTCTCTGTTTCTTAAAAGTTCAAGAACAGCCAAAAATATTGCAACGA
>JAGARF010000211.1 GCA_017622395.1 Clostridia bacterium
AGATTTAAAAATTTTTCACAAAAACTTCCATTAACCTCAATTTGAACATACCCTTTAATAAAATCCGAAAATCTTTTAAACATATGCCTCTCCTATTCAAATATTATCTTTTCAATCTTTCCCTGAATTTGGACTTCATCAAGGGAAAGACTTTTTATTTCAAGATTCAATCCGTAAATATTAAGAATATGTGTTTCTGTGTTTAGTCTTACTATATCTTCATCAAACTCTATAACACCTATAATATTTTCGACAGTTATATCTTTTTTACCTAAAACAGTAAGTTTCGGATAATTGAGTATTATTTCCTTAGGAAGCTGCATATTTTCAGTTAATTTTTCTTTAATCGACATATTTTTCTTCCTTTCCTTTTCATTCAATTAAGAATATTGTAATAAATATAAAAGTATGCAATAAAATGTATTAAAAACCAAAAGGAGAAAAGATATGAAAATAAAAATACTCACAATCAAAAAAATAATTAAATTGGTGTTTACCACAGGTCTGCTTTTAGCTTTTGCAGCTTTTCCGAGTGTGTGTATAAGAGGTGCACAAAACGGGTTCAAAACAGCTGTCTTCAGCGTTCTTCCATCTATTTTACCTTTTATGATACTTTCAAAATATATAATTGGGAATTGTGATGAAAACAATAAATTTATAGGACTTCTCAGTAAGTTGTTTAATGTTCCGCCATCAGGAATGTATGCCGTGCTATTCGGTTCACTTTCAGGATATCCAACAGGTGCAGCTCTGCTTTCAGATCAGGTTAAAAAAAAAGACTAAGCAAAGAGCAGGCTGAAGTAATACTTCCATATACTAACAATTGTAGTCCTTTATTTATAATCGGTACAGTTGGCGTTTCAGTATTATCAAACAGAAGAATTGGTTATTTACTCTATGTAATTCACATACTTTCTGCTATTTTATATGCATTTAGCTGCAGAAAAAAAATTCCGTTTTCAGTAACAAATACGAATTTATATAATTCAAAAGAATTAAGTTCTTTTACTTCCTCAGTTAGAGAATCCTCGGTTTCATTGATAAATATAACAGTATATATCGTATTTTTCTCTGTTATATGTGAGCTGATTTCTGCATTCTCACCTTTTAAAAATGACATATGGACTGCTATACTATGCGGTTTTTTTGAGATATCAAACGGTATTATTATGGTTTCTCTTACAGGGATACCTTCTCCTATGAAGCTTGCTTTAATTTCTGCGTTAATAAGTTTATCAGGACTGTGTATAACACTCCAAACCGCCGATATAATGTCTGACGAGAAAATATCTATAAAAAAATATGTACTGAGTAAACTTAAAATAGCGATTATTTCTTTCACACTTACATATCTTATATTCAGCCTTTTTCCTCCTTTATTAAATGTATTCAATGACTGTTCTCAGGCGATTAAAAGTAATACCGGATATGTATTTTGGTCAGCATTTATACCTTCAATGATTATTCTATTTTTTGCAACAAAAAATTAGCACCTTGTCTTACAAAGGTGCTTTTTTTATTGACAAAACGGCTCATTTATACTATATTTATAGGTATGTTATAAGGAGTTTTAATATGAAAAAAATAATCACGATCATTTTAATAGTTTTTTGTTTAACAGGATGTGCAAACCATAGTCAAGAGAAGGATAAAATTACGATTGTAGCCTCTAACTTCCCTGCATATGATTTTGCCAGACAAATTGCAGGCAACAACGCAAACATAAGCCTTCTTTTACCACCTGGTGCAGAAAGTCACTCTTTTGAACCTACACCAAAAGATATTATAACTATACAAACTTCTGACCTGTTTATATGCAACGGCGGAGAGTCTGAATCCTGGGTCAACAGCTTAACAGAAACTTTAGATGTTGAAAACATTGTACAAATGACAGCATATTCTGAAAATCTTTATACGGATAAAGGTTACGATGAACATGTCTGGTGTTCTCCTGTTAATTCTATAGCAATTAGTCAGGCGATTTATGAAGAATTATGCATTATTGACCCTGATAATATTAACACTTATACAGAAAACTACAGCAATTATGTAAAAGAACTTACACAGCTTGACCTTGTTTTCAAAAATATTATTAATAATTCAAAAACACCTACAGTTGTTTTTGCTGACAGATTTCCAGCAAAATATTTTACTGAAGAATACAATCTTAACTACTTTTCTGCTTTCCCTGGTTGCTCGGAAGAGGCAGAACCAAGTGCCGCAGTTGTAGCATCATTAATAGAGAAAGTCAGAAGTGAAAAGATCAAAGGTGTATTTTATATTGAGTTTTCTAATCAGAAAATAGCAGATATAATCTGCGAAGAAACAGGTTGCGAAAAATACCTATTTCATTCATGTCACAACATTTCAAAAGAAGAATTTAATTCAGGTGAAACATATGTTTCTATTATGACTAAAAATGCAGAAAATCTAAGAAAGGTATTGAACTAATGCAAATTATTAAATGTGAAAATATAACACTGTCATATAACAAGGAAAAAATCGTCAAAGACCTTTCTTTTGATGTTATCGACGGTGAATATATATGCATCATAGGAGAAAACGGAACAGGGAAAAGCACACTTGTTAAAGCAATTTTAGGTCTTGTTAACCCTGAAAGCGGAAAGATAAAATATAGCGGTGTAAAGCAAAATGAAATAGGATATATATCTCAAACATCAGCAATAGCAGACAACTTTCCTGCAAGTGTTTATGAAATTGTTTTATCTGGCTGTTTAAACAGAAAAGTTTTTATGCCTTTTTATTCCAAAAAGGACAAAGAAAAAGCTGATTATTATATAAATCATCTTGAGCTTGATGAAATCAAAAAGAAAACTTTCAGCAGTTTATCAGGCGGTCAAAAACAAAGAGTTCTTCTTGCAAGAGCCTTGTGTGCAACTAAGAAAGTTTTGCTTTTAGACGAGCCGACAGCATCGCTTGACCCTGTCGCTACAAAAGAATTTTACGAAATTATCTACGACCTTAATAGACAACACAACATCACTATTATAACAGTTTCCCATGATATTGATAACTCATTAAAGTATGCAGACAGAATAATCAATTTATCAAAAGACAGTTTCAAAATTTACAGACCTGATGAACTAATCACGAAGGGAGATAAAAACAATGTTTGATTTAATACTTGAAATGTTTTCGTATTCCTTCATTATAAGGGCGGTTATAGTAGGAATTATGGTATCTCTTTGCTCTGCTTTACTTGGAGTCCCCCTGGTACTTAAAAGATATTCAATGATTGGCGACGGATTATCCCATGTAGGCTTTGGTGCCCTTGCAGTAGCTTCAGCTATGAACACAGCACCTTTAAAAATTGCAATACCTATTGTTGTTTTAGCGGCATTTTTACTTTTGAGAATAAGTAATAACAGCAAAATAAAAGGTGATTCTGCAATAGCTGTTATATCAACAGGGTCCCTCGCTATAGGAGTCATAATTCTCTCAGTTTCAAAAGGTATGAATACTGATATATACAATTATCTCTTCGGAAGTATTCTTGCAATGAGCACCGAGGATGTACTTTTGAGTGTTATATTGTCATTAGTCGTACTTTTGATTTTCATATTATTCTATCACAGGATATTTTCTGTAACTTTAGATGAAACCTTTGCAAAAGCTACAGGTATAAAAGTAAATGTCTATAATATGATACTTGCAGCGTTAACAGCTGTAACAGTAGTACTTGGAATGAGAATGATGGGAGCTATGCTCATATCTGCTCTGATAATTTTCCCTGATGTATCATCGATGAACATTTCATACACTTACAAAGGAGTAACATTTTTTGCTATTATTATTTCAATTTTTTCGCTAATATCAGGAATTTGTGTTTCATACATCTTTTCCCTGCCTACCGGTGCGAGTATTGTTACAATTAATTTATTAATCTATATAGTTTGTTCTATGATAAAACGGAGAAACTGATGTTTCTCCATTTTATCCTTTTGCTTCATTTATAAAGGCAGAACCAAATATAAGTACTGCACCAATAATTGTAAATGCATCAAGCGGCTCTCTTAACACAAAAGAAGACAATAATATTGCAACAACAGGGTCGATATAACTGCAAAAAGCAATAGTTTGTCCCCTTAAATTTTTCATAGCTCCAAAATACATTGTATAAGCAATACCTGTATGGAAAATACCCAAAACAATAAGTAAAATAATTGATGTTGTATCAAGATGATTTAACACAAATTCACTGTTATAATAAATAATAACAACGGCAGCAACAGTTGCAAAAAACAATTGTGTAACTGTTCTTTCGTATGCAGACACATTTTTAATAAACTTATTAATAATTACTACAAAACTATATAATAATGCAGCACTAAGTCCGTAAATTACACCTTTAGA
>JAGARF010000212.1 GCA_017622395.1 Clostridia bacterium
CACCGAAAATAGCACGGAGAAGTCTTTCTTCAGCAGTAAGCTCTGTTTCACCCTTAGGTGTAACCTTACCAACCAGGATGTCACCTGCGTGAACTTCTGCACCGATTCTTATAATACCTCTTTCATCAAGGTCACGGAGAGCATCGTCACCAACATTCGGGATATCTCTTGTGATTTCTTCAGGTCCGAGCTTTGTATCTCTTGACTCTGTTTCGTATTCTTCAATATGAATAGATGTAAATACATCTTCTTTAACAAGTTTTTCGTTAAGGAGAATAGCATCTTCGTAGTTGTAACCATCCCATGTCATAAAGCCGATGAGAATGTTTTTACCAAGACCTACTTCACCGTGGTCTGTTGCAGGACCGTCAGCGATAATTTCACCTTTTTTAACATAATCGCCCTCAACAACAACAGGTCTCTGATTTATGCAGGTACCCTGGTTTGAGCGTCTGAATTTCAAGATGTTGTATGTTCTGATTTCCCCTGTTGGGTCTTCTCTTACAACAACCTTGTCTGATGCAACCTTAAGAACAGTACAGTCTTCTTTAGCAACTACAACAACACCTGAGTCCATAGCTGCTCTGTATTCCATACCTGTACCGATAACAGGAGATTCTGTTTTAATAAGAGGAACCGCCTGACGCTGCATGTTAGATCCCATAAGTGCACGGGATGCGTCATCGTTTTCAAGGAACGGAATCATAGCAGTAGCTGCAGATACAACCTGTCTTGGAGAAATATCCATATAGTCAATCTGAGAAGGTGCTACCTCTATCATATCGTCCTGTTTTCTTGCGATAATCTTTTTATTTACAAATCTGTTGTTTTCATCAAGTGGCTCTGTAGCCTGAGCAACAATCTTACCGTCCTCCACATCAGCTGTGATGTAAACGATATCATCTGTAACAACGCCGTCTTTAACTACTCTGTAAGGAGCTTCGATAAAGCCGTAGCTGTTTACCTTTGCATAAGTTGCAAGTGAGTTAATAAGACCGATGTTAGGACCTTCAGGAGTTTCGATAGGACACATTCTGCCGTAGTGTGAATAGTGAACATCTCGAACTTCAAAGGACGCTCTGTCTCTTGAAAGACCGCCTGGACCTAATGCTGAAAGTCTTCTCTTATGAGTAAGTACAGCAAGGGGGTTAGGCTGATCCATAAACTGTGAAAGCTGTGAAGAACCGAAGAATTCTCTTATTGCAGCGATAACAGGTCTTGTGTTAACAAGTGCCTGAGGAGTAATAACATCCATATCCTGAATAGACATTCTTTCTCTTACAACTCTTTCCATTCTTGAGAAACCAAGTCTGAATTGGTTCTGAAGAAGTTCACCAACTGCTCTTAATCTTCTGTTTCCAAGGTGGTCGATATTGTCTGTTTCGCCAAGACCGTGTCCCATATTAATAAGATAGTTGATAGAAGCTAAAATATCTTCAGCCATAATATGCTTAGGCATAAGCACATTAATGTTGTCTTCAAGAGTTGCTCTTAAATCCTGTTCGTCTTCAGCATTTTCAATAATATTCATAAGAGTGCTGTATCTTACTTTTTCTGTAAGACCAACCTCTTTCGGGTCAAAATCAAGGAAATACTTAGCATCAACAGTATCGTTTGAGAATACAACAACTCTCTTATCTTCGATTTTAAGAATAACTCTGTTTATTGCATTTTCAGCAAAGCTTTCTGCCATTTCTTCAGAAACAGTATCACCTGCATTTGCGATGATTTCGCCTGTTACTCTTGAAACAACATCTTCAGC
>JAGARF010000213.1 GCA_017622395.1 Clostridia bacterium
AATGAAATTACAGATATGCTTATACCCTTCTGCTTTGGCGGAAGAAAAATTCTTGCTGCACAGTGGGACGATGACCTTGTAAGATTTTTAAGACCCTTTAATCTTGTCTTAGGAGATGTTATCATCTCAGTTAAGGACATAGGAAAAACCATATATTTAGTAACAGAAAAAGGTATTCTTGACTTAAGTTCTAAAAAGATTTCTGAAGATACCAAAGCTTTCACCGAAGGTATTATCGCAACAAACCAATACTTTGCAATCTTAAGGCCGTCAATGAAAATGTAATCCAGGTAAAAAAGTGACACACTTTTATCAACAGATGTCGTGATTTTTTTCCTTATATATATTAAAATAGGTGAGAGAGATTTTAATATATCCAAGGAGGTAATTATGAAATTATCATTCAAAAAAACACTTTGTTTATTGCTTACAGTATGCGTATTGTGTTCAACACTTTCGCTCCCTGTTTTTGCAAGTGATGCTTCTTCTACAGACTTTAACAGTCTTGACCAGAAAAAACTGCAAGTGGCAATAGACAGTCTGCAAGAGCCGTACACAGAAGGAACAGCCCTTGTAAAAGATATTTATACCCACGCATTCAGCTATAATTTCAACATTAAAGATACCGTTAAAGAGGTTCTTGACCAGGTATTTGTTAATGGTTATACAGATGACGAAAAGGCAGAGGATGCAGCATCGGAAGGTTCTTCTACTGTTATAGTAAATGTAATGAATATGATTGTTCCCACATTATACAGTGAAATTCCTGATAGCTTAAGCTCATATTTTGACGGAGAGCCTGCTTCAAATCCCGCGTCTTCAGATTTAATAATCGGCGACCTTCTTCTTATGGAAGCTTCAGGTGTATGCAGTATATACATATACGATGGCAAAAACCTTGTAAAGCTTGTTAAACCAAGCCTTGTAAGAGAGAATGCAGATACTGTTTTAGCATCTGCTCTTGATGCTGACAGATATGTTGTTTTAAGACCTTCAAACGAGCTTTCAGCCATACATCGTACAACAGAAGGTGAGTTAAGTCTTACTGATGCTCAAAAGGCAGTTATCGGCACCGCAGAGGCCTACCTTTTAAGAGGTTACCGCATACAATATGACGATACAACTCCCTTTACCAAAAACTCATACAGATGGAATTCAGGTTTAAGAACTCCCGAAGAAAGCTCATTTGACAATATCGGCTTTACAAACTGTGCAGCTTTTACATCCGAGGTTTATAAAACAGCATTAGGCTTCACAGATGTGAGTTATACAACCAGCTCTCAAGTTTGGAGTTCTTATACAGTATGGAGATATCCTCAGAGCACTTCTGCTTCAATCGGTGGCGAAACTGAAGAACAAAAAGCAGAAATTGAAGCAGATTTTTACAATAACATTCAGCCCGGTGATATTATAAATATCCGTTATAATTCTAAATCAAGCGGACACGCAATGCTCTACATCGGAAACGGAAATATCATTCACAGTGGTGGCTACAACTACAGTTTTTCAACAGGTGATACCACAGAAGCTTCTATAAAGCAGATGCGTGTTGAAGAGCTTTTTGATGCAACTAACAAAAGATATGTATTTTCAAAGCTAAAATCTGTTAACATCGTGCGTCCATTAAAAAATTGGAATGGCACAATTCCCGAAAACACTATTAACAGAATTACAACTATGAAAGGGATTGTTGGAGAAAAACTTTCTTCAAAGAACAGATTTTCAACTGTAAATCCCGGTGATGAAATTACATATACATTCAGAATTTTCAACAGTAACGATACCGAAAAAACACTTGAAATCAAGGACACTGTTCCACAAAACACAACATATGTTTCAGGTGATTTAGAGGTTTCAGGTAACAACCTTTATTATTCAATAACTGTACCTTCAAAAGGAACAAGAGAAGTTTCTTATACAGTTAAAATCAATGAAAACACACCAGACGGTACATGGATTACAAGTAATGACGCAACAATCGGCGGTGTACTTCACAAAACCTATGAAATCCCTGTAAGAGATACTCTTACATCTGCACAGCAGGCAGCTGTATCTGCGGCAATCCAAAACAACTCATCTCTTGCATCATCAACAGACAAAGGAATTGCATATGCAAACAAAATATACAAGGATGTATTAAATATTGATGCAGTACTTGCTCATGATGATGTTGCAGATATAAAAAATATTCTCTTCCCTGCTATTGATGAATACACAGTTATCACAGGGGTAACAGCAAGCGACTATATTGGTGCATACCATCTTGACACAAACTCTCATTATGCCCAAATGCTTGTTCCCCGCATGTTCGGCGGAAGAACAGTTGTAACCGAAGTTAACGCAGATAAAATCATTCAAAAGCTTGAGCATAATCAGTTTGTAACAGGCGATATTATTCTTACTGAATCAAGCTCAACAACAACACTTTATATATACGATAATGGCAAAGTATTAAATCTTTCAACAGGAAGCTATGTTCAGGATGTTGACAGTTTCTTTGATAAGATTTTTGCCAATAACTGTTTTGCAGTTTTAAGACCTTCAATAAGCGATACATATGAATATGAAAAATCACAGCTTGAAATCTATATTGATGAGCTTAAGGAATTAAACAAAACAACTATCACAGACGATGAAGTTCTTGAAGAATTTGAAACAATTGTTGCAGAAATCGATACTTATCTTGCAGAAAATACAACTGAAAAGCTCTCAACAGCGCAAAAGCTTGTTTACGATACTGCAAAAACCAAAATCAACAATTACAAAAATCCACCTGTAGTAGTTCCTGAAGAACACATTACTGCCAATGGTAAAATCTGGTTCGCATTAGGCGGTAACTCAAGATTCTTTGTTAAAACAGATGAAGAAGCATATCTTAACAGAGCAAACTATCAGAGTTTTCTCCCGGGTGTTGACTTTGCTGGATATGTGGCTTCACCTACAGGCATTTTTACAACTGATCAGGCTGCTATTACCAATCCTGCATTTGGCGGAAGTATGCTTGCATATACAGTTAACGAAAACCCATCAAGCGTAGGATATACTACAATTCCTGATTTCACCTTAGAAGATGACGGGAACTATTACTGGACAATCAAAGGTACACCTTACCTTATAAGACCTGCCAACAATGTTATTAAGCTTCTTGAAACTGCACCAAACACAAAGGCTATAACAGACCAGACAATAAAAGACAGATACGCATCATTAACATCAACTACTATCGATGTTCCTGATAAAAAATACGAATCTCTGGGTTTCCTTGCAGCTTGTGTTACTGCATACAGAAAATATTATAAAGTTACACTTTACTACGCAGATGGAACAACAGATGTTCAGGTTGAAGAAATAAGTGCTACTTACAACACAAATGATTACAGTGCAACTTATAAGGATGGTCAGGCTTACCTTGCCAACTTCCTTAATACAAACAATGAGAGAGATTCAAGATTCGGCTTTGTTCCATGGGATGTTGACATTGACTCTTCAAAAGTACTTACAAAGGTTATGTTCGAAATTGATGCAGCAGATACCAACACAAACCTTGCAGGGCACATTATTTCTGTATGGGGTGTTCCTGTGGATGATACAACAGAACCTGAACAGCCATCTGCTCTTGAAACCTTAATAACAGAGCTTGAAGCTCTTAACAAGGCAGGTATCACATCAGATTCTACACTTTCTGCAGCTAAAGCAAAAATCGCTGAAATTGACGCATATCTTGCTGAAAATACAGATGTTGCGCTTACAACAAATCAACAGACAGTTTATAATAGTGCAAAATCACTCATTAAAGCATACGAAGATTCACAAACAGAAACTAACGATGCTATCTATGCAAACGGCAAGGTTTGGTTTAACTTAAACGGAAATAGCAA
>JAGARF010000005.1 GCA_017622395.1 Clostridia bacterium
AGAGGAATTAAATTTAGCAGAACTGTTTTAACAGCAGAGGATTTTGTTGAAGAATTTGAACAGGTGTTGAAAAATAAATGAGTATTAAACTTGAGAATATTAATTATATATACGGCAAAAACAGTCCTTTTGAAAAAGCTGCTCTTAAGGATATCAATTTGGAAATAGGTGAAAATGAGTTTGTTGGAATTATAGGTCATACAGGTTCAGGTAAGTCTACATTAATTCAGCTTTTTAACGGACTTTTAAAGCCTGAATCCGGTACTGTTTTTGTAGATGGAGAAGACATAAATAAAAAAGGCGTAAAAATCAAAGCCATAAGAGAAAAGGTTGGAATGGTTTTTCAGTATCCTGAGTATCAGCTTTTTGAAGAAACCGTGTATAAAGATATAAAATTTGGTCTTGACAACTTTGATTTTTGCGGAGATAAAGATTTAAGAATAAGAGAAACAGCAGATGTGTTGGGAATAGAAAGCAGTATGCTTGACAGCTCACCTTTTAATCTTTCAGGAGGACAGAAAAGAAGGGTTGCAATAGCAGGCGTTCTTGCACTTAATCCCAAATATCTTGTTCTTGATGAGCCTGCCGCAGGACTTGACCCTTATGGCAGAAAGGTTATCTTAGATGAGCTTTACAAAATTCATAAGGAAAAGAAAATAACAGTTATTTTAGTATCTCACAGTATGGAGGATATAGCAAATTATGCAAAAAGAATAATTGTTATGAATAAAGGCGAAATTGCGATGGAGGGGAAACCTGCTCAAATTTTCAGCAGAGAAGAAGAACTTACCCAAATAGGTCTTGATATTCCCGAAATCTCAAAAATAATGAACAGCTTAAGGGAAAAAGGCTATCACATACCTGAAGATGTCTTTAATATAAAAATGATAGCCGACATATTAACAGGAGAGAAAAATGCTTAGCGACATTACACTTGGACAGTATTATCCTGCCCGTTCTATCATTCATAAGCTTGATGGAAGAGTTAAAATTTTGCTTGTTTTAGCTCTTGTTGTGATGCTTTTTATAGCTGATACACCTCTTGCTTATGCTGTTACAACAGTTTTCGTTGTTTTGGTAATAGTTATGTCTAAAGTGCCTTTTGTGTTTGTACTTAAAGGCCTAAAGCCTATTTTGTATATACTTATTTTTACTTCACTTTTAAATATTTTCCTTACAGACGGAAGAATATTATACAGTATAGGTTTTCTTAAAATAACATATGAAGGTCTTATTCTTGCGTTAACTATGGTAGTACGACTTGTGCTTTTGGTTGCTGCAACATCAATACTTACTTTGACAACATCACCGATTATGCTTACAAACGCAATAGAAAGGCTGTTGTCACCCTTAAAAGTTATAAAATTTCCTGCACACGAAATAGCTATGATGATGACAATTGCTTTAAGATTTATTCCAACCCTTATGGAAGAAACGGAAAAGCTCATTAAGGCACAAAGTGCCCGAGGTATTGACTTTGCATCAGGTGGAATTTTACAAAATATAAAGGCTATGGTGCCAATTTTGGTACCGCTGTTTATAAATTCTCTTAAAAGAGCAGATGAACTTGCCCTTGCAATGGAATGTAGATGCTACAGAGGCGGAGAGAACAGAACAACCCTTAA
>JAGARF010000214.1 GCA_017622395.1 Clostridia bacterium
AAAGGCTATGACCGGAAAGAAGTAGAAGTATATGGAACCTAAAGAGAGTTGTCGGTTGCTGCGAGACAATGGAAAATATACTTTGAATACATTCTGTGAGCTGTGTACTGAAAAGGTGCAACGGGAGTTCCCGTTACAGAACAAGAGTATGAATGTACTCGTAAAGGCCGAGGCTGTGAAACCTTGGCAAAATGAGGTGGTACCGCGGGAGATATTCTCGTCCTCTATTTTATTAAATAGAGGGCGTTTTTTTATTGTAAAACGCCCCTATAGAAAAGAAAGGATGGTATTTATGGTATTAAAAATCGGATTACTTATTATCTTCTTTGCAGTTATGGTTGCTGTTGGACTTTACTGCAGAAAAAACGCAACAGATGTTAAAGGCTTTGTTCTCGGCGGGAGAGCAGTAGGCCCATGGCTTACGGCTTTTGCATACGGAACATCTTATTTCTCAGCAGTTATTTTCGTTGGCTATGCAGGTCAGTTCGGCTGGAAGTTCGGTATTGCATCAACCTGGATTGGTATTGGCAATGCAGTGCTTGGCTCACTTCTTGCATGGGTAGTTCTGGGAAGAAGAACAAGACTTATGAGTCAGCATTTATCAAGTGCAACAATGCCTGAATTTTTCGGCAAAAGATATGAAAGCGATGCTCTTAAAATCGCTGCATCAATTATTGTGTTTATTTTCCTTATTCCATACACAGCATCTCTTTACAACGGTCTTTCAAGACTTTTTGAAATGGCG
This sequence comes from Clostridia bacterium, assembly GCA_017622395.1. GTDB lineage: Bacteria > Bacillota > Clostridia > RGIG6154 > RGIG6154 > RGIG8700. The sequence continues at coordinate 746 of JAGARF010000214.1, forward strand.
TTCCCTGGTATTGACTATAGTGTCTGTGTTATAGTTATGGCAGTTTTAACCTGCATTTATGTTGTTGCAGGAGGTTATATGGCAACTGCAATCAACGATTTTATTCAGGGTATTATTATGATTATCGGTATTGTTGCGGTAATCGGTGCGGTGCTTGCATCAAACGGCGGTTTTATAGGTGCATTAAACGGTCTTGCTGAAATTGAAGGTGCTGTTCCCGGTACATATAATTCATTCTTCGGTCCTGACCCGTTAAACCTTATGTTCGTTGTTATTTTAACATCACTCGGTACCTGGGGACTTCCTCAGATGGTGCAGAAATTCTACTCAATCAAGAGTGAAGACGATATAAACAAGGGTACTGTTATTTCAACAGTTTTTGCAGTTATTGTTGCAGGCGGATGCTACTTTTTAGGAGGCTTTGGCAGACTGTTCTCAGATGTTCTCGGAACAGAAGCAATGCCTGTAGGCGGTTTTGATGCAGTTATTCCCACAATGGTTTCAAACCTTCCTGATATTTTAATTGCAGTCGTTATTGTGCTTGTGCTTTCAGCATCAATGTCAACTCTTTCATCACTTGTTTTAGCATCAAGCTCAACTTTAACTTTAGACCTTTTAAAGGGTCATGTTGTTAGAAATATGACAGAGAAAAAACAGGTGCTCATTATGAGGGTATTAATTGCAGTTTTTGTTGCAATTTCAGCATTTATTGCTCTTAATAAAGATAAGCTTGGTTACATTGCAGATATGATGGGTATATCCTGGGGGGCTTTAGCAGGTGCGTTCCTTGCTCCGTTCCTTTACGGTTTGTACTCAAAAAAGGCAACAAAGGCATCTGTATGGGCAAGCTTTATATTCGGTGCAGGAATTATGGTTTTAAATATGCTTGCAAGACCTATGTTCCCTGCAATAATGCAGTCACCTATTAACTGCGGTGTTATAGCAATGCTTGGAGGACTTGTTATAGTTCCTGTAGTTTCGCTTATTACACCTAAACAGAAGAAAGAAACTGTTGATACAATGTTCTCCTGCTACGACAGAGAGGTTGTTGTTAACGCAAAAGAATCTTTAGGAAAATAAAGAAAGGAAACAAAAAATGCCTATTACGGAAATTTTGAAAAAGAATGCGGATTTTTATCCAAACGATATTGCTTTGGTAGAAATCAATCCGCAGTATGAACAGCAGACAAGAATGACCTGGAGGGAATACTCTCTTATTGAGGCAAACCCAAACCACGCATACAGAAATGAAATCACATGGGGACAGTTTAACAAAAAGGCAAACCGCCTTGCAAACTTCCTCTTTACAAGAGGTATTAAAAAGGGTGATAAGGTTGCAATTCTTCTTATGAACTGCATTGAATGGCTTCCTATTTACTTCGGTATTTTAAAGACAGGAGCTTTAGCCGTACCTCTTAATTACAGATACACAGCAGACGAAATCAAATACTGCTTAAATCTTGCAGATGCAGATGTGATTTTGTTCGGTCCTGAATTTATCGGCAGAGTTGAAGAAATCTGTGACAGAATTCCAAAGGTTAAAATGTGGCTTTATGTGGGCGACGATTGTCCAACCTTTGCAGAAAGCTACGATAATTTGGTTGGCTACTGTTCATCAAAAGAGCCTAAAATGGAGCTTACAGACGATGACGAGGCAGCTATATACTTCTCATCAGGAACAACAGGCTTTCCAAAAGCCATTGTTCACGCACACAAGGCCTTAATGCACTCTTGTATGACAGAGCAGGCACATCACGGACAGACAAAAGATGATGTTTTCCTTTGCATACCGCCTCTTTATCACACAGGTGCGAAAATGCATTGGTTCGGAAGCTTTCTGGTTGGTGCAAAGTCTGTTATCTTAAAGGGTGTTAACCCACAGTGGATTATTAAAGCAGTACATGAGGAAAAATGCACAATTGTATGGCTTTTAGTTCCGTGGGCACAGGACATTTTAGATGCAATCGAAAGAAAGGAAATAGACCTTTCTCAGTATGAAATAGCACAATGGAGATTAATGCACATCGGTGCACAGCCTGTACCTCCAAGCCTTATTAAAAGATGGAAAGAAGTATTCCCGAACCATCAGTATGACACAAACTACGGTCTTTCAGAGTCAATCGGCCCGGGTTGTGTTCACCTTGGTGTTGAAAATATAGACAAGGTTGGTGCAATCGGTCAGGCAGGCTTCGGCTGGGAAACAAAAATCATTAATCCTGACGGCAGTGAGGTTGAAAAAGGCGAAGTGGGAGAGCTTGCAGTTAAAGGCCCGGGTGTAATGCTTTGCTATTATAAAGACGAAAAAGCAACAGAAGAAATCTTAAAGGACGGCTGGCTCTATACAGGTGATATGGCTCAGGAAAAAGACGGCTTTATTTACCTTGTAGACAGAAAGAAAGATGTTATAATCTCAGGCGGTGAAAATATTTACCCTGTGCAGATTGAAGATTTCTTAAGAAAGCACGATAAAATCAAAGATGCTGCCGTAATAGGCTTACCTGACAGCAGACTTGGTGAAATAACAGCTGCAATCATAGAGGCAAAAGAGGGTATGACCTTAACAGAGGAAGAAATTAACGAGTTCTGCCTTGACCTGCCAAGATACAAAAGACCTAAAAAAGTAATAATTGCAGATGTACCAAGAAACCCAACAGGAAAAATCGAAAAGCCAAAGCTCAGAAAGATGTACGCAGGAGAAAATTTAGTTGCAAAACAGAACGAAATTCAATAATTTGTGGGAAATTTTGTGTATTTTGCACTGATAGCTCCGCTTGTGTACACAAAGTACACGACAGTCGTAAAAATAGCACAATCTACGAAATTTTTCCTCACAAATACACAAACGGTTCGTCGGAAACCGCCGAACCCTACACTAAAATTTCCTCACAAATATATTGTAGGGCACAGCCTTTAGGATGTGCCGCAAATACGCAACAAAAAGCAGAAAATCTCACAAAGAGGATTTTCTGCTTTTTCTATTGTAAAATTTATACTTTTGTGATAAAATATATTGATATGTTATGGAAAGGAAACGGTAATATGAAGAAAAGAATTTTCAGCGGAATCCAGCCATCAGGTGCTCTTACAATCGGAAACTATCTTGGAGCACTTAAAAATTGGACAAAGCTTGTTGATGAATATGAATGTATTTTCTCAGTTGTTGACCTTCACGCAATAACTGTAAGACAAGACCCGACCGAGCTTAAAGAAAGATGCTATGCGCTTTTAGCTCAGTACATTGCCTGCGGTCTTGAACCTGAAAAATGCACAATGTTTATGCAGTCCCATGTACCTCAGCACTCACAGCTTGCGTGGATTTTAAACTGCTACACATATATGGGCGAACTTTCAAGAATGACACAGTTTAAGGATAAATCTGCAAGACACGCAGACAATATTAACGCAGGACTGTTTACATACCCTGTTTTAATGGCATCTGATATTTTGCTTTATAATGCAGACTTAGTGCCTGTAGGCCACGACCAGAAACAGCACCTGGAGCTTACACGCGACCTTGCTGAAAGATTTAACGGCATTTACGGGGACACCTTCAAAATTCCTGAGGGATACATCGCAAAGCACGGTGCAAGAGTTATGGATTTAACAGACCCTACAAAGAAAATGTCTAAGTCCGAGCCACAGGGAAGCATTGCACTTTTGGAAGAACCTGCATCAATTATGAAGAAATT
>JAGARF010000215.1 GCA_017622395.1 Clostridia bacterium
AATAAATAAACGGCAGGAGCAAGCTCCTGCCGTTTATTTATTCATCAAGTATTCCGCTCATTAACTTTACCGCTCTTTTCCATGCGATTTCTTCTTCTTTCGTAAGTTGTTCTTTGTTGTAGCGGTAGTCGTGTTTTCTTATTATTTCATCAAGACAGCCTTTGGCATATTTCAGATTCTCTATCTGCACAGCATCAAGCTTTGCAATAATGTCTTTGTTTCTTGTAAGCTTTTTCATTTGCTTTAGGTGAGGTCTGCATATGCAGGATTTTGTTTCAGCAAATTTCTCAGCAAACTCCTCTGAGTTAATAAATGAGTCTATAAAGCTCTTTAAGAGGATTTCTTCGTGTAATACTTCAAGGTCGCACATAAGACAGCCAGGCTTCATTTTCTTGTTCATAGCCTCTATATATTCGTCAATTAAGGTTGTGTATATAACACTATGACCAAGGGGGTCGCCCTTTTTCATCATAGCAAGGGCGTGGTCCCTGCAGAAACCGCCTGTCTCTCTTATCCTTTTTCTCATACTTCTGTCATTTACACATTCGTATAAAAAAGTGTCTATATATGTACTTCTCCACCTTGAAAGAAGAACGCAGGTAGGGCAGTCAGGATGACCGAACACCTCTAAATAATCAAAATATTTTTGTGTTTTATAAAGCATAATTTCTCCTTAGGGAAACCCCCGAACACAAAAGGTTCGGGGGTCAAAGTATTGGATGGGTTTTACATAATTACGATTGTAATAGCAACAAGTGTAGCATTATCTGTTGTAGAAACAGTAGCTGTGATTGTGTCACCTGCTTTAATTGTTGAAAGCTTTTTAACCTTTGTTGTTGAGCTGTCAACAATGTATGTATCGTCATTTACGAAAATCTGTTTTGTTGAGCCGTCTGTTGTTGTAAGAGTGATGAAGTTGAAATTTGTATCTACTGCAAGAACCTTACCTGCAACTGATGCAGACTCGCCTACAGCTGTATCGATTGCTGTAATATCAATACTCTTAATTGATGAGCTTTCAAGTTCAACCTTTGCTTCGTAGCCAAGCTTTAAGTCGTATATAGAACAAGCTTCGCCGTTGATTTTAATGTAATCTGTTTTTGTTGAATTAACACTGCATTCGATTGAACCGCTGTCGTTTGAAATAGTAATTTTAGGGTCTTCTGATGAAATTACAATTTTTGTTATCTTACCTGTAATGTTTTTAGTTGAGCTTGTTGCATTGATAGCAGAAACCTTGTTGTATTTAATTGTAAGAACAACTTTATCACCGATTGTAAGCTCTGAAACAGAAGAGTCTTTGTTGTTCTTTTTAACTGCAACATTTGAGCCAAGCTCGTATGCGGTAACAGTTCCGTTTGTAGCTTTTATTGAAATTAAGGATGGTGTATCATATGTGAATTCTGTAATTGTGCCTGCAGCAGATCTTGTTGATTCTGCAGCCTCAACAGAAACAGCCTTGCCGTCACTTACAGTAATTTTAACAGATGCTTCTTTTGAAATTTCACTAATAGAAATAGATTTTCCGTTTAATGTGATTGCACAATTCTCAGCAAGAGGAATTTCGATAACTTCAGTATCTGTAATATCTTCTTTAAATTTAATCTTATTGCCTGTGCTTGCGACAGAGTTGCCCATATAGATACCCTGATATACAGAGTCTGTTACAACTGATGCAAATTCAATGGCATAGAGAACATTTCCGCTGTAAACAACATTGATTTTCATTCCGTTTTCAAGACTCTTAACATCTGTTAAATCCTTACCGTCAAGCTTTGCGGTAACTTCGCCTACAAGATTAACTGTTTTTTCATTGCCTGAACCGTCAATGTAGGTAACAACATCAGTTAATGTATTAACCGCTGAAACTGTACCTGCAGAATATGTAAAGTCAAGCTTTTCCATAACAGTATTGAGCATTGTAGCCATCTGTGCTCTGGTAACATTTGTGTTAGGGCTGAACTTGTTGTCTTCCATACCTTTCATAAGACCGTTTGTTGCACAGTATTCAACATAAGCCTTCGCTGATGCAGGAATTTGAGAAGAATCGTCAAACTCAAGCATAGGCATTGTGTTTGCCTTAACTTCTTCTTCAGCTCCCATTACCTTAACAAGAATGATTGCAGCTTCATATCTTTTTAAAGCTTTATCTCCTGCAGAATTTGCGATAAAATCTTTAAGGTCAGATGTGGTATATGTATTTCTGTATAAAAGATATGCGAGAGTTTTTTCATAAGCAGAATAACCCAAAACATTAACATTACCAAAGTATTTTGAGTATGCGGCATCAACATAAGCTGACTGAGATGAATCTGATGCACCCAAAATTCTTGAAACAAGAAGGAGAGAATCAACTCTTCTTACAGGGTCTTCAGGACCAAAGGTTTTTTCATCGTAGCCGTTGATGATTTTAAGGTCTGACATTTTTTTGATTGTATCTTCTGCCCAGTGCCCTTTAACATCGTCAAATGCAAGAGCACTCATCTGAGAGAGAACAAGCAAGCAGCAAACCAAAATCGCAATAATTTTCTTTTTCATAATCTTTCCCACCTATCATAATATGTAGTTTTATAATTATATAATACCATATGTTGTGGTTTTTAGCAATAGTTTTTTACAAAAAACACATGTATAATATGTGAAAATTTGCAAATAATAGAAATAAA
>JAGARF010000216.1 GCA_017622395.1 Clostridia bacterium
AAGGTTGCATTCTCACCATTGGTTATGGGCGAAGAAAGTGTGCCTCCCATATTTTCAATATCTGTCATTGCCCTGCCAAGATTTGATGTGGGAATTTCAAGAACAAAGCTGTAATAAGGCTCGAGAAGAAGGTTTTCTGCCTGCATAAGTCCCTGCCTTACAGCTCTGTAGGTTGCCTGCCTGAAATCACCGCCTTCGGTATGCTTCAGATGTGCTTTCCCTGAAACAAGAGTGATTTTAACATCTGTTAATGGTGAGCCTGTTAAAACACCCATATGTGTCCTTTCTTTCAGATGGGTGAGAATAAGCCTTTGCCAATTCTTCGAAAGAGAGTCCTCACTGCAGTTTGTTTCAAATTTAAGACCCTCTCCGCTGTTTAAAGGCTCAATTAGAAGATGTACCTCTGCATAATGTCTTAAAGGCTCGTAGTGACCTACACCTTCTACCGTGTTTTTAACAGTTTCTTTGTAAACAATACCGCCCTGAACAAAATCTATGTCAAGAGAGAACCTTTCAAGAAGCACCCTTTTTAAAATTTCGCATTGTATTTCACCCATAAGTCTTAAATGAATTTCCTTAAGCTGTTCATTCCAGAAAACCTTAAGCTGAGGCTCTTCCTCTTCAAGTTTTTTTAGCTTTGAAAGGGCAACAATGCTGTCTGTTTTGTCATTTATCTGTATTTTATATGAAAATACAGGCTCAAGTGCTATATCAAAGGAGCTTTCTTCAAAACCCAGCCCTTGACCGGGAAAAGTCTTTGAAAGTCCCATAACGGCACAAACAGTTCCACTGTCAGCTTTTTCGGTTACGGAAAATTTATTTCCCGAATATATTCTGATTGAATTGACTTTTTCGCTCCAACTGTTATCTTCACGGTCAGACCCTGTTAAAACCTCCTTAACATTAAGAACACCGCCTGTTATTTTCATATGGGTAAGACGGTTGCCCTGTTCGTCTGTTGTTATTTTAAAAACTTTTGCACCAAATTGGTATTTTTTATCAGGCATAATAGTATAATTGTCAATAAGCTGAAGAAAGCTGTCAACACCCTCTTGTTTTAAAGCCGAGCCAAAGAAACAGGGGAAAAGTTTTCTGCTTTGTATGAGCGTTTTAACTGTTTCTTCTTTAAGATTGCCGTTTTCTAAAAAATATGTCATAGCATCTTCGCTGCACATAGCAGTATTTTCATAAAATTCAGGGGTGTCTTCTATTACAATACAGTTATCGTCAAGCTTTGATTTTAAGTTGTGCAGAAGTGCATTTTTATCGTAGGGAGCTATATCCATTTTATTAACAAAGATAAAGACAGGAATATTATGGCTTTTAAGCAGGTGCCACAGAGTAAGCGTGTGGCTTTGAACTCCATCTGTACCGCTTATAACCAAAACGGCATAGTCAAGAACAGAGAGAGTTCTTTCTGTTTCCGCGGAAAAATCAATATGTCCCGGTGTGTCAAGCAAAGTAATAAGACCGCTTTGAGTTTTCAAAACAGCCTGCTTTGCAAATATTGTAATGCCTCGCTCTTTTTCCATCAGGTCGGTATCTAAAAAAGTGTCACCGTGGTCAACTCTGCCTCTTTTTCTTATTTCTCCTGCGGAAAACAAAAGACCTTCTGAAAGAGTTGTTTTACCTGAATCAACATGAGCTAAAATTCCAAGTGTGATTTTCTTCATTATCATTTTCCTCATTGACATTATAACAGTATATTTAATGCAAGTCAAATGAAAACAGAACTTTGGCCGCATTGACACAAAAGAAAAAAGTAAGTATAATATAGTTGGGTGAATTGAATGAAAGAACTTAAACTTAAAAACATATTAATGCTGACTTTGGCAGGTTGCATAAATGCTTTTGGCGTTACGGTGTTTCTTGCCCCTGTAAAGCTTTACGACAGCGGAATATCAGGTACGGCGATGCTGTTGTCACAGATAACACCTCAGTGGTGTTCGCTTTCGCTGTTTCTGTTAATTATTAACATTCCTCTGTTTATCTTTGGATATAAAAAACAAGGTAAACTTTTTACAATATATTCTTTATATACTGTAGTTATCTATTCTCTCGGTGCGTGGCTTATTACAGATGTTTTACCTATAGATGTGTCACTTGCATCACCTCTTGCAGGGGATGATTTATTGCTGCGTGCGTTGTTTGGGGGAATTATTTCGGGTGTAGGAAGCGGTATAACCATAAGATATGGCGGTGCTATAGACGGTGTTGAAGTTATGTCGGTTGTTTTTTCTAAAAAGCTTGGAATAACAGTAGGTACCTTTGTTATGGTTTACAATGTTATTTTGTATGTTATATGCGGTATGGTAAGAGGAAGCTGGATACTGCCTCTATATTCAATAGTAACATATATGGCAGGACTCAAAACCATTGACTTCATTGTTGAAGGTATAGACCGTTCAAAGGCGGCTATGATAATAACCGCAAAGCCTGAAGAAATAAGCAACGAGCTGATGAATGTTTTTGGCAGCGGTGTTACAAAAATACCTGCAAAGGGCGGATATTCAAAAGCAGATAAAACAGTAATATATTTCATTCTGGACCGTTTCCAGATTTCAAAAATGAAGGATATAGTTCATACTATAGATGGCAGTGCTTTTATTACAATTACAGAAGTTGCAGATGTATTTAAAGCTAATATATAAGATTTATACGGAAGAAGAATAAAATGAGTATTTCAAAAGATTTTACACAAGGAAAAATTCCCAAACAGCTTTTGCTGTTTACCTTGCCTTTTATGGCATCTAATGCCCTGCAGGTGTTATACAGCACCATAGATATGATGATTGTGGGAAAGTTCGTAGGAACAGCAGGTCTTTCTGCTGTTGCACAAAGCAGTCAGATAGTGAATTTTGCCACAATGGTGTGTCTGGGTGTTTCAAACGCAGGGCAGGTGCTTGTTTCCCAGGCTATAGGTTCAGGAAAAAAAGAAAAGATGAACCACATAATAGGTACGCTTTTTAGTATACTTGTTATTCTGGCACTTATTTTTTCGGTTATTATACTTGCACTTAAAACAGGTATACTTAATTTGATGAATGTACCGACAGAGTCCTATAAAATGGCAACAGAGTATCTTATAATATGCGGATGCGGACTTGTTTTTACTGCAGGATATAATATGGTTTCAGCGGTTTTAAGAGGTATGGGTGACTCTAAAAGACCTCTTTTATTTATTGTTATTGCATCTGTGGTGAATTTGGTGCTTGATATACTGTTTACAGGAATTTTAGGTTGGGGAGTTGCAGGTGCTGCATGGGCAACAATAATAGGTCAGGCGGTATCGCTTACCTTTTCTGTTTACTATCTGTATAAACACAAACAGGAATTTGGCTTTGACTTTAAAAAAGAAAGCTTTATGGTAGAAAAAAACTATGCAAAAATGATTATAAGCCTTGGTGCTCCTATGGCGGTACAGTCAGGCTTTATAAACCTTTCTATGCTTTTTGTAAATTCAATGATTAATAAGGTCGGAGTTGTTGCGTCAGCAACCTTTGGTGTAGGCTGCAGGATAGACGATATAGTTAATAAAATATCACAAGGTATTCAGTATGCGGCTATGCCTATGATAAGCCAGAATATAGGTGCTAAAAATCAAGACCGTGCAAAAAAGGTTGTGTATTTTGCGTGGCTGTATTCAGGCATACTTACTGCTTTCTTTTTAATACTTTATATAGCTTTCGGAAAACAACTCTTTATGATTTTCTCTGATGATACTCAGGTTCACGAAATGTCTAAGGTGTTTATAAGTGCAATACTCTGGATGTTTCCTGCCTTTGCAGTTATGAGGGGAAGCGGTGCCTTTATTCAGGGATTGGGAAATGCTAAGCTTTCAATGATTCTTGCACTTCTCGACGGAGTTGTTTTGAGAATAGGCTTAAGCTGGTTGTTTGGTACAGCTTTCAATATGGGCTTTTACGGATATGTGCTTGGTTATGCTCTTGCTCCCTATGGTTACGCAGTGCCGAGTATGATATATTTTATTTCAGGAAAATGGAAAAACAGAAAAACTCTTGTGGATGAAATGTAAATAGTGTATAATTATAAAAAAATATAAAGGAGAAAAATGTATGAAAACAGTTAAAGATATTTTAGCTATGATTAAAGAAAACGACATTAAAATGGTTGACTTTAAAATGATAGATATTAACGGTCAGTTCCGTCATGTTACCATTCTTGCAAAGAATTTCTCAGAAAGCACAATGAAAAACGGTATCGGATTTGATGCATCAAACTACGGTTATGCAGTAGTAGAAAAAAGTGATATGGTGTTTATTCCTGACCCTGATACAGCAGTAATTGACCCATTCTGTGAAATCCCAACACTTTCTATGACAGGTAATGCAATGATTATTGACAATCCTGCAAACAGACCTTTAGC
>JAGARF010000217.1 GCA_017622395.1 Clostridia bacterium
AGTTATTACAATTGCTGTAAATCAAACATATAATATTGGTTTCTTAGGTACAGGTTTAACTAAACCATTTGCAGATTTAGACAATATTGTTTTCTATGAACCAATAAGTAATATATATGCAGTTGTTGATACAGATATCGAGCGTGCAAAAGCATTTGCCAGAAAATATAATGCAAAAATTTACGGAGCTGACTATCTCCCCTTTGTGGAAGACAAGGAAACAGACATTGTTATATGTGCAACCTATCCACATTCACACCTTGAGATTTTAAAAGCTTGCGTTAAAAACAAAAAGCATCTTCTTTGTGAAAAGCCTATAACTCCTGACCTTGAGTCTGCAAAAGAGTTTATGGAAATTGTAAAATCTTCTGATATAAAAGTTCAGATTGGATATATTTTAAGATTTAATGAAACCTACAGAAAGGTTGCAGAGCTTATTCAAAGCGGTCTTATCGGAAGTCCTCTTATTATAAGAATGTCCCACAATCAGCATATTATGGATTGGCGTAAATACGGTGCATTAATGAAAGATACCTCTCCTTTGATTGATTGCGGTGTTCATTATTTCGACCTTATAAGATGGTTTACAGGAGAGGAAATTGTTGATGTTTCGGGAATTTCATCAACTGTTGACGAGAAAACTCCTGAAAATACATATAATTACGGTCTTGCAACTATGAAGCTTTCAGGCGGAAGTGTTGCATTTTACGAGGCTGGTTGGGGCAATACCATAGCATCTGCCCACATAAATGAATTTATAGGTCCTAAAGGACGAATTTCTGTAACCGAAAGAGAATACCGTATGGGCTGTCAGGAAGAGGGCGACTTAATTTCCCATTTTGATTACGAAACCAATACATATAACACAATTAATGTTAACTGCAAAAGAAGACCTATGGGAAAACAACTTGAAAGACTTATTGATATGATAGAAAAAGGTGTTGAATCCTTCCCTGACAACGATGATGTTATAAAGAGCTTTGAGACGGCACTGATGGCAGACAAAGCAATACGAAACTAAAAAAAGCCTTTCGGCTTTTTTTAGTTTGGATAAATAAATCTCTTATTTTCAGTTAATTCTTTCTTATATTTCTTAATGTAGAATTTTGCCATATCTAAATTTTGTTCTGAGTAGTTTCCGCATTGCTCAGGTGCAGCACCTGGAATTTCACCCTCATAATCAATTATAAAATCACACATATCAACAACAAAATCGTAAATATCTTCAGGGTTAAGGTCACCAAACATTAAAATATAGCAGCCTGTTCTGCAACCCATTGGTCCAAAATATACGATTTCGTCTTTTCTTTTGCTGTTTCTTAAATATGTTGCACCTAAATGCTCAATTGTATGAAGTGCAGGCACATCTATAACAGGCTCACGGTTTGGAGCCGTTATTCTCATATCAAAGGTTGTTATAACAACGCCCTCTTTTTTATCTCGTCTTGAAACATAAAGTCCGGGATATAAATCCAGGTGATTTATCGTAAAGCTTGCAATTCTTTCCATAATTTTGTCCTCCGTAGGTTTATTATAATCTCCTTTTCAAAGTCTGTCAACCTTGACAATTAAACTTTATTATGATAAAATTTCCGTATCTGTTTAAAATATAAAAAAAGGAGTATTAATATGGATAACAAAAACAGCTTTAAGCCTTATATACCGGCAGACAGAGTAATTCCTGAAATTACTGTTACATCTATTATTATGGGTGTTCTTCTTGCTGTTATATTCGGTGCTGCAAACGCATACCTCGGTCTTCGTGTTGGTATGACTGTTTCTGCTTCTATTCCTGCAGCAGTTATAGCAATGGGCGTTATAAGAGTTATTATGCGTAAAAACTCAATTTTAGAAAGTAACATCGTGCAGACTATCGGCTCTGCCGGTGAGTCCTTAGCCGCAGGTGCTATCTTTACAATGCCTGCACTTTTCCTCTGGGCAAAAGAGGGTGTTATGGACAAGCCAGGTATTATTGAAATCACTTTAATCGCTTTAATCGGCGGACTTCTCGGTGTATTCTTTATGGTACCGCTCAGAAATGCCCTTATCGTAAGAGAGCACAACACTCTCCCATACCCTGAAGGAACTGCCTGTGCAGAAGTTCTTCTTGCAGGTGAAGAGGGCGGTGCAAACGCATCAACTGTATTTGCAGGTATGGGCTTTGCAGCAATTTTCAAATTCATCATTGACGGTCTTAAAGCCGTTCCGGGTGAAATTTCATTAAGATTTAAAGGCTATGCAGGTGAAATCAGAACACAGATTTATCCTGCTGTTATGAGCGTTGGTTACATCTGCGGACCAAGAATTTCTTCTTATATGTTCGCAGGCGGTGTTTTAAGCTGGATGGTTATAATTCCTCTTATTGTTCTTTTCGGTGAAAACCTTATTTTAGCACCGGGAACAGAAACAATCGGTGCACTTTATCAGGCAGGCGGTGCTTCAAGCATCCGGGGAACATATATAAGATATATCGGTGCAGGTGCATTGGC
>JAGARF010000218.1 GCA_017622395.1 Clostridia bacterium
CCAATTAAAACTGTTTTTCCAGGATTGCTAATTGCTATTTCTTCTAGCTTGTGCATAAATCTCTGTTGAAGCTCTTTTACAGATTCACCGCCATCGCATTTAGCATTGCCTATGTCTGTAAGCCAGGAATTGTAGGTATCCTTATATTTTTCCATCAGATATTCATATTTCTGGTTTTCCCAATAACCAGCATAAATTTCTCTTAAATCTTTGTCAGTTTCTATTTTAAGGTTTAACGCTTTTGAAACAGGTAAAACAGTATTGTATGCTCTTATTAGGTCGCTCGAATATATTTTGTCTATTTTTATATTTGAAAGTATGTATTTGCAGGCACATTCAGCTTGCTTATAACCCCTTTCTGATAAGTCGAGGTCTGTGTGCCCCAAATATGTTTTTGCTTTATTTCCCAAACTTTCTCCGTGTCTTATTAAATATATGTCCATTAGTTTTCCTCACTTGCAAGGTTAGTTATTCTTTCTGATAAAATCTTAAAAGCATTTGCTGAAGATGCAACCTGAAGTATCAGGTCGTTCATTCTTTGAGGATTGTCACCTTCAAGCTCAATGATAGGGTTTGCAACTTTCATTACATTTTCTGAAACATAGTTGTATGATTTTTTTTGATTTCGAACAAATGATGTGTATAGGTCTTTAATGTTCTCGTCGGAATTATTAAGGGGGAGAATTTTTTTGATTGTAGCCATATCAAGGGTCTGTTTTAATGTGCATACTATAAGAAGATATGCAAGATGCTCCTTTGAATACTTTTTCTTATTGGGGGCAGGAATAATGTTTAATTTTACATAATTGTTTATCATTGACGCTGTAATGAATTTTTTATTCTCGTTCATTTCATAATATATAGAAAGATATTGTTCTATCAATGAAAGAACCTGATCCATATAAAGGTCAATTACAGGTAACTGTTCCCATTCAGGTAAAGTGTAATTCCTGATTTTTTCGTCCCATTGTGTTATTGAAGTTTTTAAAATATTTTTATCTATATACATAATATCACCTTATATAATTATAGCTTTAATGATTTCAAAAGTCAATACTGCTTGACATAATTCAAAAGTCGTGGTAATATAGTATTGCGAACTAGATATACTAATTGTCAAATCAAGGAGGTTAATATGTTAAATAAATTCAAAAATATCAGAGAAATTTTAGATAACTCTGCAGAAAAATTTGCAGATAATGTGGCATTTAAGATAAAATTAAAAGATAAAACATATGACGATGTTACTTTTAGTCGTCTCAAATTCGAGGTTGAGAGTTTTGGTAAATACTTAATTTCAAAAGGATTGCAGGGAAAAAGAATAGCTGTTATAGGAAAGAATAGTTATTCCTGGATGCTTGTGTATCTTTCTGTGCTTGCTATTGACAGCGTGATTGTTCCGCTTGACAGAGGCTTACTTGAAAATGAACTTAACGAACAGCTTGAAAGAGCAGAAACTGATGCTATCTTCTATACAAAACCATTTGAAGATAAAATTAAAAATGACAATCTTTTTAAAATATGTATGGATGATGATGCTTTTAAAGCGTGTTTAACTGAAGGCGAAAAGCTTGATAGTTCTGAGTATAACAATATTATGATTGATAATTCAAAAATGAGCATACTTATTTTTACTTCAGGAACTACATCAAAATCAAAAGCTGTTATGTTATCACAGAATAATATCTGTTCAAATGTAAGTGCTTTGGCTGAATGGGTTGATTTAAGAAGTACAGATATCAATATGGCAATTTTACCTCTTCATCATGCTTTTGGTATGACGCAGGTTGTATTGTTTATCTCTGTTGGTATATGTAATGTATTTTGTGAAGGATTGAGGATAGCTAAATGCCTTAATGAATATGGTGTAACGATTCTTGTTGGTGTTCCGCTTATTATTGAAACTATCTATAAAACAGTAATAAGAGAAATTGAAAAACAGAACAAACTTAAAAAAGTTAATTTCGGCATAAAAGCCTGTGCGGCACTTAAGAAAATCAATATAGATTTAAGAAGAAAGATGTTTGCTGAAATTATTGACAAATTGGGTGGAGGATTAAGACTTATCATTAGTGGTGCAGCACCTCTTGACCCGGTAGTTTCAAAATGGTTTAACGATGTTGGCATAACTCTTATTCAGGGTTATGGATTATCAGAAACCGCTCCTGTTGTTTCTGCAGAAAATCAAGACCATATTAAATATGGGTCTATAGGTTTTCCTTTGCCTGGTAATGAAGTTAAAATAATTGATAAAGATGATAATGGTATAGGTGAAATAGTAACAAGAGGCGAGAATGTAATGCTTGGTTATTACAAAGACGAAGAAAATACATCTAAAGTTCTTGTTGACGGTTGGTTTTATACAGGTGATATGGGATATATTGACGAAGAAGGATATATCTTTATAACAGGACGAAAGAAAAATGTTATAGTCCTTAACAACGGTAAAAATGTGTTTCCTGAAGAAATCGAAGGTTTAATCAGCAATGCTAATTTTGTCAAGGAATGTATTGTGTTTAACAGAGCTGAGAACGGCAAAGATTCTTTATGTGCGAAAATTGTATATGATAAGGAAAATTATAATTTTGACGATGTGAAAACACTTGCAGATGAACACATAAAGCTGATTAATGAAAAGCTTGTAAGCTATAAGCAAATAAGAACTATAGAATTAGCTGATGTTGAAATGGAAAAAACAACAACAGGAAAAATTAAGAGACATTAAAATAAGAGGGAGCGTCGTAAAATTATCCGGAAAAAGAAGAAATCCTTATGTAGTCAGAAAGACGGCAGGCTGGCGATATAATAAGGAGAAAGATAAGCAGGTGCAAGAATACATTATAATAAATTCTTATTTATTACGAATATAATTCGTTTAAAAGCTATTGAAACAAAGAGCTTAATAGTATAAAATATATCTAATGATATATATTATAAAGGAGATATTTTTATGAAAAAATTACTTTCAGTTATACTTACTGTTTGTATGCTTTTAAGCATAATGCCTTCTGTTATAGCGGAAGAAACTCAGACATCTAAACTTGATGTAGCACAGCAGGTTGATGTTCCTTTAACCGGTGCTAATTCATGGGTATATGCACCTCATGGTACAACTGTTGAAGGAATTTCAGACCCAACAAGTGATCTTTACAAAAAAAATGGATATGACTATATATACGACTGGAAAAAGGAACTTTGGTGGGATAAAAATAATAAGTTAGGTGTTGATAATGCTGAAACAGACACTGAAGGTGGCATGTTTTCCTGGACACATTCACCTGTTTATTACAAGGTGAATGGAGCTAACAGTGCGGAATATATTAATCTTGACGAAAATAACAACTGGAAGCTTCCTTATCTTGATGGTGAAAATGTAAAATACCTTACATATAATATTAAGCCTGAAGAGAAG
>JAGARF010000219.1 GCA_017622395.1 Clostridia bacterium
ATTGATGTTATTATGGATGGCCGTGACATTGGAACTAATGTTCTTCCTAATGCTGAAATTAAAATTTTCTTAACAGCATCTGATGTTAAGAGAGCTGAAAGAAGATACAAAGAGCTTATTGAAAAAGGTCAGGATGTTAAGTTTGATGACATACTTACTGATATGAGAATAAGAGACAAAAATGACTCTGAAAGAAAAATATCTCCTCTTAAAAAAGCAGATGATGCTATCGAGCTTGATACAAGCGATTTGACTTTAGAAGAGTCTATGCAAGCAGTTGAAAATATAATTACAGAAAAAATCGGAGATAAATAATATGAAAAAATTTTTAGTGGCATGTGTTAAGCTTTTTTATAAAGTTGCATTTAAAATTGAAGTAGAGGGCTTGGAAAACTTCCCTGAAAATAAGGCTGCGGTTGTTATTGCAAATCATATGTCTATGCATGATCCTGTACTTTTAATTGCACTTTTTGACGGAAAAATTAATTTTATGGCTAAAGAAGAATTATTCAGAAATAAAATTCTTGCATGGGTACTTAAAAAATTCGGAGCTTTCCCCGTAAACAGAGGCGGCAATGACCTTAAGGCAATTAAACATTCTTTAAAGCTTCTTAAAGATAATAAAATACTTGGTGTTTTTCCTCAGGGTACAAGAATGACTTCTGCAGAAGCTCAGCAGGCAAAAGGCGGAGCGGCATTTATGGCAATAAAGTCTAAAGCTCCAATTGTGCCTATAGCTATTAAAGGAAATTTTAAACTCGGTTCAAAGATTACGGTTAAAGTTTTTGATGAATACAACACGGATAATGCATCTATGGAAAAAGAAGATATGGAAAAAGTATCAACTGAGGCATTCTCAGTTATTGCTGATTATCTGGAGGCTTAAATGGAAGTTGTTTTAGCTAAAACAGCAGGTTTTTGCTACGGTGTAAACAGGGCGGTGGAGCTTGCTGAAAATCAGAACACAAATGATAAAAAGACTGTAACTTTGGGACCTTTAATACATAACCCTAATGTTGTTGAAAATCTCAAAAGTAAAGGAATATATTGCGTAAATGATGAAAAAGAAGTGGAAGCTGCGTCAAAAGTTATAATCAGAACACATGGTGTTAGCAAGGAAATTCTAAGCAAATTGGAAGAAAAATCTTGTGAAATAGTTGATGCTACTTGTCCTTTCGTAAAAAAAATTCACAATTATGTTGAAAAATATTCAAAAATGAGTTATAATATAATAGTTACGGGCTATGAAAATCATCCTGAGGTTGATGGCATACTTGGCTGGTGTGAAAATGCAACTGTTATTTCATCGGTTAAAGATGCTGAAAATTACAACTCGGACAATGAAAAGATACTTGTTGTTTCACAGACCACATTTGAAAAACAATTATTTGAAGATATAACAACCGTAATCAAAGAAAAGTATAAAAATGCTGAAATTATAAATACAATTTGCTCTGCTACTGCTGAAAGACAGGCAGAAACATTAGCACTCAGCAAAGAATGTGATATGTTTGTAGTAATAGGGGGCAAAAACAGTTCAAATACCAACAGACTTTATGATATAGCCTCAAAATATTGCAAAAAGGTTTTGTTGGTTGAAAACGCATCTGAACTTAATACAGATGACTTTAAAAATGCACAAAAGATTGGTGTTACCGCAGGTGCTTCAACACCGGCGTACATAATAAAGGAGGTAGTTAAAATGTTGGAAGAAAAAGAATTAAATTTTGAGGAGGCTCTTGAAAACACTTTAAAACCATTAAATACAGGGGATATTGTTAAAGGTACTATCATTAAGATTACACCTAAAGAAGCAAGTGTAGATCTTGGTACTAAGCATGACGGTGTTATACCGGAAGATCAGGTATCATTAGATCCTTTAGCTAAAATCGAAGATGTTTTAAGTGTTGGACAGGAAGTTGAAGCTTTCGTTGTTCGTGTTAATGACAAAGATGGTTATGTTACTTTATCATTAAAGAAACTCCAGATGAACGCTGCTCAGCAGAAGATTGCTGATGCATTTGAAAATGGTGAAAATGTAACAGGTACTGTTACAGAAATCGTTAACGGCGGTATGATGGCATATGCATACGGTCAGAAGGTGTTCATTCCTGGAAAGCTTGCATCTCTTAAGAGAAATCAGGATTTAAATGAATTCCTTAAGAAAGAAGTTACTTTCAGAATCATCGATATGGACAGAAGAAGACGCAAGCTTGTTGGTTCTGTAAGAACAGTATTGAACGAAGAAAGAAAAGCTAAGCTTGAAGCTTTCTGGGCAGAAATTGAAGAAGGTAAAGAAGTTAAGGGTACAGTTAAATCAGTAACAAACTTCGGTGCATTTGTTGATATCGGCGGTGTTGACGGTCTTGTTCACATTTCTGAACTTTCTTGGAACAGCTATCAGCATCCAAGCGAAATCGTAAAGGTTGGCGATGAAATTACAGTTAAAATCCTTTCATTCGACAAGGAAACAGGTAAAATTTCATTAGGCTACAAAAAAGAAGAAGACAATCCATGGGTTAAAATTAAGGATGTTTGCAGTGAAGGCGATACAATTAAATGTAAAATCGTTAGACTTACACCATTTGGTGCATTCGCTGAAGTTATTCCTGGTATTGACGGTTTAATCCATATTTCACAGATTGCTAACCGTAAAATCGGCAAACCTGCTGATGTATTAACAGTTGGTGAAGAAGTGGAAGCTAAGGTTATTGAACTTAACTATGAAACAAAGAAGGTTGGATTAAGCATCAGAGCTTTAATTCAGGAAGAACCTGCTTCAGAAGAGGTTGCTGAAGAAGCAGCTGAAGAAGTTGCTGTTGAAACTGTTGCAGAAGAAGCTACAGCAGAAGCAACTGAAGAATAATTTAAATCAAAGTGTGGGGTGGGTTTATAACCCTCTCCACATTATTTATAACGGAGTAAAAAATGAGTGACATAAGTTTACCTTTAATAGCGTTAAAAGGATTAATAGTATTTCCAGGAATGACTATCCAATTTGATGCCGTAAGAAGAAAATCTATTAACGCTTTAAAAAAAGCTATGGAAAGCAACCAAATGGTTGTTTTCTGTGCTCAAAAAGACGCAGATAAAGATGAAATTTCGGTTTCAGACATATATACATCAGGTACAATATCAAGAGTTAAGCAGGTTGTCAGGGTTAATGAGAAAATGTACCGTGTTATTGCTGAGGGTATAAACAGAGCTTCTGTAGCCGATATTCTTTCAGGAAGTGAGTATTTTACCTGTATAGCATCATATCTTCTTGATACTAACAACGATGAGGAAGATGTTGAAATTGCTGCGCTTTGCCGTAAGGCAAGAAATTTGTATATTGAATATATGGATTATACAAAAAAATATATAAAAACACCTCAGGCAGTTTTAAATATTACTAAACCATCGGTGCTGACCGATGTTATTTGCAGTACCTTAAATGTTACTATTGAAGAATTGCAGAAACTTCTTTGTGAAACTGATGTTAAAAAAAGACTTGAAAAAATTATAGTAACTCTTACAAAAGAAATCAACATATTTGCATATGAGAAAATAATAGATAAAAGTGTTAACGAAAATGTTGACAAAAACCAAAAAGAATACTATTTAAGAGAAAAACTAAAAGTTATAAAAGACGAGCTTGGAATGAGTTTTGATGCACAGGAAGACGAAGCGGAATATGAACAGAAAATCCGTTCCTTAAAGTTGGATGAACAATACGAAGATGAACTTTTAAATGAAGTTAAAAAGCTTTCCTATGTCGGAA
>JAGARF010000220.1 GCA_017622395.1 Clostridia bacterium
AATCTTATTTTTATTTGAGCTTGAAACCGCTCCGCCGTCGTATTGCACACCATCTACCGTAAGTATTATGTCGTAACCCGGGTTGTTGTAATAGGTTGTGTAATACTGACAAAGCTCCACTAAACCTGTCTGATGGCTTGAGTCGGTATAATACACTTCTATTTCATAGTCTGTAACAGCTACCGCTGCAGACATAGCAAATCTTATATAGTCATAATTACTCTTTTCGGTTTCTTTTAATGTGTATGTATAGTTGGTATTACCTGCCTGCTTTTCTGCAGAACTGCAATTATCCTTGTAGGTTTTTGTACTTATGGCATTTAAAGAGTTTGTATCATATCCAACCTGTGGGAATTTATAAACAGTATCACCGAATTTATAATATCCGTCTGCAGGTACAAGTCTTTTTAGGTTTGTAAGATTATACATACCAAGAGTGTTGTTCGTTCCGCCAAGAAGGTTTTTGTCGTTATGTGTTTCACCCTCATTGTTAAATACATCAACATTAAAATCCCCTTCAATATCAAACTGAACAGATGCAGGCATTTCAACAAGTGCAAGGTCATATGTGTGGAACACATTGACTCCGTCGCTGTTTTGCCACTTACTTCCGTCTCTTGCGATATTTCTTGCAGTTACTCTCCAATAGAAGGTATCAAACTCTTCAGGAAGGGAGGTTACGGTTTCAAAGTTAAAGTAAGAATTTTCATTTTTGTATACAATATTGTTCATCTGAGGGTCTGTTGCAATCTCCAATGTGAAATAATCGGAGGATACAGGTCTTTCCCACATAAATGTAACATTTTTCTTATCAGCAACTCTGCCGTTGTTTTCAGGATATGTTAAGTTAAACTCCTTATACTCAGCAGGAAGGTTTTTGGCATTTTTAAGTGCAACCTGATTAAGCTCAAAGCCTAAATCATAAGAAGTCTTCCCGTTTTCCAAAAGTCCGATTGTGTTTAAATCAAAGCTTTCGTCAAGTGCTCCGCCACCTGTTTCGCCTTTTATTCTGAAATCTCTTTCTTCGTAGTTAACAAAGGTATCCTTGCTTGCGTCTTCTATGTTATCCTCAAACACACTTCCGAATTCTCTGTAAACATCGTAAACATTACCATCTACATCCTTGTTTTCAGGTGCTCTCCACGGTCTGTTTGCAATATTTCCTATATATTCGTTTCCGATAGTTGATTTTAATGATAAAAGTCTGTATTTTGTTAAATCAGCTCCGTTGTCAATATCTGTCTGTATCTGCGGATTTACCCTTGTAACGATAGGATATTTTTTAGCAAACTGAGGTACGGTTTCATTTGGATTTAAAAGTGTTTCGATTGAGTCGTTCATTTCAGGGTATCTTTCAAAGAAGAACTCATTTCTCTCAATCAAATCATAAGTTTTAGGTTTTCCGTCATCAAGGACAATATCTATTTTCGTGCCTTTTTCACCAACTCCTGAAATCTTTATTATTTCATCAAAAGCTGTGCAATCTGCGTGATTTCTGTAATCCTCAACAAATCTGTTTGCACGGGTCATAGTTTCGTCTGCATCAACAATTGTGTTGTAGTTTATTTTGTTATGATGTCCTCCGCCGTTTTGTATGCCGTTTGCATCTTCACCGACACCATTTGAGAAAATAATGTTATGGTGAATACTTATTCCGCTTAATCTGTCGTCAAGATATACACCTACACAATTATCCTTTGTTCTTTCATCAAGCTGCTTGTAGTCGTGGATATAGTTGTATGCAATTTCTGTGCCTCTTGTTGCAAGCTGTCTGCCGTTGTAGATAACACCGCAGTCGCCTGTATCTCTGAGCATATTGTAAAGCTCGTTGTAGGCAATAACATTTTCATTACCTGAATGGTTGATTGCGTGGAAGGTACCCATATGTACCTCATTATTCAACGCATAGTTTAAAACACCGTTTACCTGTATGTTAGGGGTACATCTTTGCTTGTTTGAAGCATTGTAAATATAGTTGTTTGCAATAACATTGTTTCCTCTTGAAAGTGTTTCTCTTTCTCCGCCTGCGAAACTTATTGCAGATGCTCCTATATTTATAAATCTGTTATTTCTTACTTCACAATTTTCAGCCGCATCGTAATAGTTTGCAGTTCCCCACAGCTTACTGCTGTAAACATTTACACCATTATATTGTACTGCTCTGTTTGAAATGTTTTTGAACTCACAGTTATAAAGATTAAGCTCTTCAACACTTAATCCTGCAGTAAAAGCATTTCCTCTTATTTTGTCGAACTTAAGTCCGTCAAAATTTATATAGTCTGTATTAATCACATTGACTGTATCAAGCTTTCTTGCCGCAAACTGAATTTCTGCATTTTCATCAAAATCTTCGGTGGGGTAGTAGTAGAAAATATTTGTATCTCTGTCTAAATACCATTCACCCGGCACATCAAGCTCAGAAAGTGCGTGCTTTATTTTATATCTTCTGCTGTGTTTTTCGTCTGCATCAAATCTTGCAGGATTTTTGAATTTAATCAAATCTCCGTCAATGGTTAAATTATTTCTTTCGTTTGAATAGTCAACAGAAGGGTAGCCCTCAAAATATGCATACTTTTCACCCTGCCAATTCTTTGAACGCAAAGCATCCGCCTTTATTGTGACAGAATTTATATTAGTGTCTGCAACAGATACCCATGTATCATAGTTACTTTCGCCGTTTGGATACTGTGCAACCATCTGCTCCTTGTCATTTACAAAGAATGAGATATCCTCAAAGCTGTCTCCAAGAATATTTGTACTTGAATAAACAGGCATAGCTCCTGCATCTATTCCGAGTAAATCAAGGTCAGCCTTATAAATTTTTCCTATCAGGTCTGACGGAATTCTGCTGTCCTCACCCTCTTTTACAAGTTTGAAATCCTTAAAATCAACGGTGTCAGCAGTTGTGAAAACCGCATCGCCGTCAGCCCTGTAGGTTACAGGAAATCCCTCTTTGCCCGAATCGTTTATATCGAAAACAACTGTTTTATCTAAATGATATACTCCTTCGTGGATAATAACATTTACAGGTCTGTCCTTTTTAAGATTTTTTACAAAAACTCTTGCTCCGTCAAGAGTTTTAAGAGGGTCCTTTTCACTTCCGCTCCCATTGTCATTGCCATTTGGTGCAATATGAACCTCATATTTTCCGTCTGCACCTACATTATATTCTGTAAGGGCGGTCAGCTTTTCCATCAGGGCTTTGTCAAAGTCACCCTTTGATATACCCTGATTTAAAAGAAAATCAATACGCCTTTTAATTCTGTTTAATTCTTCATATATGCTTGCATCAAAATTTTCGGGCAGGTCTTTTATTTCATTTTCAAGCTTTGCAATATCATCATTATAAGAGGTTGCCTCTGTTTTGCTTGCGGTTACTGCGTGAAGATAAACAGGATAGTTTACATTATGAATTACACCTATGTAATAATCTCTTTCTTCCTCATAGCCTGCAACATTTTCAAGCTGTTTGCTGTTTATTGGTATAAAGTAGCTGTCTGAGCAGGATCTTTCCTGCGGCGTTGTTTCTCTTGATGTATATTTGCTGTAAGCTATACCGCCAAGTGCCTTAATTTCGTCAACAGTTGCATAAGACACCTTAACTCTGTCTATAGCCTTGTCCTCTGTATCAACAGTAACTGCCGTTGCATTGCCTGAATTGGTCTCTTTCCCTATCGTTTTGACAGAGGTGCCATCTTCCTGGCTTACATAGTAGACCTTTATGCCGTCACCAATTTTAAAATATCTGTCAATATTCGCCTCGTCGGGAGACCAGAGAGTATCAAGACTTTTGGCAAGGGTATCTTTACCTAAATATTCACTATATATTACCTCTTTGTCCTCAAGAGTTGAATAAAGGGACATTCTGTAACCGTAACAGTAAGGACCTATAATATGGAGCTGTTCTTTTGAGGTTCCGTCTGCGAAATATATTGTTGTCTTTGCCATTTGAACCTGTCTTGCATACTCTCCTGCAAGGTAGTTAATACCTGACATAAGAAAGCTTACCTGATTGTATTTTGTGCTTCCGTCAAATCTTATCTCATAAGAATTTGATGAGGATACAATACCTGCATTATAGGTGTTTTCTCCTGTTTTTTCAGAAATTCCGCTGTATACATACTGAAAATTATTATCTGCAGTGATATAATATTCACCAAATTTATCCGGGAAAGTTTTGGGGTATTTTGCTTTTACGGTGTCAGTATTATAAAAACCTATAAAAGAGCCGTATGGAACTGTTGCAGGAAAATGTTTATCATTGGTTGGTTGCATAACAATGCCCTTCTTGTATGCAATCTCATCAACACTTTGAACTGCATCATATTCAAACATATCAACACAGGCAAGAGAATCTTTCTCCTGCCAATTTATTTTTATTCTGTCCTGATAAACAGTGCTTTTGAGCCAGGTGTTGTGGGGATTTTTATGTTTTGTGAAATATTTTCTATATTTTTCTTTGCCTATATCATTCTCCATAAAACCGTTGGTTTCTATAAGTGCGTCAATTTCTGCAATTATATCCCCGTTTCCCACCTGATAGCTTTCAGGCAAAGCATTAATAAGAGAAATAACTCTGTCAAGGTCTGTCTGCTCAGCAGATGCAGGCAGACAAACCATATTTAATACTAATAATAACGCTCCGATTATAGCTACTGTCTTTTTCATAATTTCTCCCTTTATTTTATAGGTAATTTAGTTGTATATGGCTTCATTGTGTTAGGGTCTCTTTCCCATAAAAACATAGCTCTGCTTGTCATTCTCTCTGCCTTTTCAGGAATTTCTATGTTAAGTACTCCTGCATATTTATTGTTTCTTATTGTTGCAGTAACCATAATAACCGTATATTCCCCGTCTATATAGCCTGTTATTATAACATTTGCATTTTTCTCTGCTCCTGAGTAGTTTTTCATAGAAATTGCCTGCACCTTATTTCCGTTTGCAAGAATTCTTTCGGACTGAACACCTGTTATGGCGAAGATATATTCGTCATTAGTACCTCCATTGTATACAGTTCCGCTTGTTCTTACAAATTCAATGCTTTTAAGGACTTTAGTATTATCTGTGTCAATAACAGCCTCATATATTTTATTCATAGTATACGGAGTTACAGATGATACTTTCTGTCCCTGATAGTTTACGCCGTCAACAGTAAGAATAATATTTGCTGTTTCGTAGCTGTGTGCAGTTGAGTAATACTGATGAAGTGCAACCGTAAGGGTTTCTGATGAATTATCAGTATAATGAGCAATTATCTGATAATCCTTTGCAGCCAATTTAGAACTCATTGCAAGTTTAACCTTATCATAATAGCCCTGTTCTTCGGTTTTAAGTGTGTATGTATAATTACCTTTTTTGCCCAAAAGCTTATCCCAGGAACTAAGGTTATCATAACAAACCTGTGTACTTACAGCATTATTCTTGCTTGTGTCATAACCAACCTGAGGGAAGCAGAAAGCCGCTCCTCCATATTCATAATATCCGTTCGCAGGAACTATTTTCTTTAAATTTGTAAGGTTATACATACCAAGAGTACCGCCTGAACTTATACCTCCAAGGAGATTTTTGTCACTGTGAGTTTCTCCTTCATTATTGAATACATCAACATTAAAGTCTGCAGAAATATCAAAAGGTACCGCCGCATCTTCATAAATATCAATACTTACTGAATATAGAGTTTTGATTTTTCTTACTCCGTCAGAATTTGTCCAGCTGTTTCCATTTCTGCCGATATTTCTTGCAGTAACTCTGAAATAGAATTCATTCTGGCTGTAATCGCTTAAGTCAACATTAAGTCTTGAGAAGTACGCATTTTCGTTTCTGTAGATAATGTTGCTCATATTTTCATCTGTTGCGATTTCAACTGTGTAATAGTCAGCAGGAGCAACTCTTTCCCATTCAAGATAAACATTTGATTTATCAGAGCCGTCAACGCAGATTATTTCAAAGCTTCTGTCAAGTCCTGCTTTTGGATTAACTGTATTAATTCTGTTAAGCTCAAAGTCAAGGTCGTATGAAACAGAGCCATCTGCCTGAATACCGATTTTGTTTAAATCAAAGCTTTCATCAAGTGCTCCGCCATTAGTTTCGCCTTTAATTCTGAAATCTCTGCCTGCGTAGTTAACAAAGGTATCTGTTGTTGCATTATCAACATTGTCTGTATTTGTGCTTCCGAATTTTTCGTAAACATCATAAATATTACCATCTATGTCCTTGCTTTCAGATGCTCTCCAAGGTCTGTTTGCGATATTTCCGATATATTCGTTTCCGATAGTTGATTTTAATGATAAAAGTCTGTATTTTGTAAGGTCATTGCCATTTGCAATATCCTGTGAAAGATTTCCGTATCTTCCGCCCTCTGAAAATTCAGGAAGTGTTAAAATAAACGGATATTTATTAACAAACTGCGGTACAGTTTCATTTGGATTTATGAGAGTTTCAATTGAGTCATACATTTCTGGATATCTTTCGAAATAGAACTCGTTTTTTGCAAGCATTTTGTATTTCTTGGTATTTCCGAGGTCAAGAAGCAGTAACACTTCTTCTCCTTCTGAAGCCATACCTGAAATTCTTATAAGCTCGTCAAATGCTGTGCAGTCTGCATTATTTAAATAATCAGCAATCAATCTGTTTGTTCTTGTCATTGTTTCGTCAGCATCAACAATTGTGTTGTAGTTTATTTTATTGTGCTGACCGCCGCCGTTCTGGATACCGTTTGCATCATCACCCACACCGTTACTAAAAATTATGTTGTGGTGAATATTTATTCCGCTTAATCTGTCATCAAGATAAACAGCAACACCGTTATCCTTTGTTCTTTCGTCTAAATGCTTATAGTCGTGGATATAGTTGTATGCAATCTCTGTACCTCTTGTTGCAAGCTGTCTGCCGTTGTAGATAACACCGCAGTCGCCTGTATCTCTGAGCATATTGTAAAGCTCGTTGTAGGCAATAACATTTTCATTACCTGAATGGTTGATTGCGTGAAAAGTACCCATATGTATTTCGTTATTTAATACATAGTTTTTAGCACCTGTAACCTCTATGTCAGGATTACATTTTTGCTTATCACTTGCATTGTATATATAGTTATTTGCAATTACATTGTTGCCCTCTGATAATGTTGAACGGTTACCGCCAATAAATTTAATTGCATTGCTACCGATATTTATAAATCTGTTGTTTCTTATTTCGCAGTTTTTAGCCGCATCTGTGTAGTTTGCAATATTTGCAAGAGTTGATGAACTTGTTTTAGCTGTATATCTTACTGCTATATTTGAAATATTTGTAAACTGACAGTTGTATATATTAACATTATCCTGAGAAGCTCCTGCGACAAATGCATTTCCTCTTATTTTATCAAACTTAACACCGTCAAGATAGAAATTAGATAAACCTGTTGTGGTTGTAATTGCATCTAACTTTCTTGTTGCAATCTGAATTTTTGAGCCTTCGTTAAAGTCAGCTGTTGGGTAGTAGTAGAGAATGTTTGTATCTCTGTCTATATACCATTCGCCCGGGGAGTCAAGCTCATAGAGCATATGCTTAACCTTGTATCTTCTTGAGTGGTTTTCATCAAGCTCAAATCTTGCCTTATTTTTAAAGCAGATTAAATCTCCCTCAATTGTTATGTTGTTTCTTTCGTTTGAATAGTCGGGAGAAGGATAGCCTTCAAAGTATGCAAACTTTTCGTTTTGCCATTTTTTCGCACGATTTGCATTAACCTTTATTTTTCCTGAATTAATTGAAGTATCTGCAAGGTCAACCCAGGTTTCATAGTTACTTTCGCCGTTTGGATACTGTGCAACGCTTTGCTCCTTATCATTTACAAAGAAGGTAACATCCTCGAAGCCGTCACCGCCTATTGCAGTTGAGTAAAACATCGGCATATCGCCTGCATAAATTCCGTGGTCTGAAAGGTTAACCTTTAACACCTTTCCTATAACCTTTGGCTGAAGTCTTTCTCCTGCTTCTTTTTCGGTAACCTTTTCAAAGTCGTAGTAGCTTAAAGTATCTGCAGTTGTAATAACACCGCCCATACCTTTGATTGTAACAGGGTTTTCCTTTGTTCCTGAATCAAAGGCAGTAAGCTCAAGGGTTTTTGACAGGTTGTGTTCACCTTCAAGAAGAATTATATCTACAGGTCTTGCATTTTTATATGTTCTTGCAATTGCCTTTGCTCTTTCCAAAGTCTTAACAGGAGAGCCATAGTATCCGTATCCGCTGTCGTCTCCGTCTGGGGAAACATAAATTTCATAATGTCCGCTTTCAGCAACATTGCTTTCAAGGAGATTTTCAAGCTTTTCAAGTAAAGCACTGTCAAAGCTTGCTTTAGATACACCCTGATTTTCAAGGAAAGCTATTCTGCTTTCAGCATCTTTCATAGCCTTAACTTCATTAATATCAAATTCCTCTGAAAGGCCCTTGATTATGTTTTCTATTTCGGCAATATCCTCTGCATATGAACTGCTTTCTGTTCTAACGCCCGTTACGCCGTGAAGATATACAGGGTATAAAGGATTTATGATAACAGACATATAATAATCTCTGTTTTCTTCATAGCCTGTTATGCCTGCAAGCTGAGATTTGTCTATCGGAATATAATATGTGTTTTTACTTTCTCTCTCAATATCAGTTGTTACGCCGTCGTTAGTTTCCTGTCTGACATATTTATCGTAAGCAACGCCGCCCATTTTCTGAAGGTCGGAGGCTGTTGCATAAGATACGCTTACTTTTTCAACTGCTTTACCCTCTGCATCAATATTTATAGCTGTTGCTCTGCCAAGTGTTGAGTCTTTTTTGATTTCCTTTGTAACCTGGTCAACGTTATAATAAAGTCTGATACTGTCAGGTGCAAGCTTGAAATAACTGCTTACATTAGCCTCTTTTGGATACCACAGTTCATCAAGATTCCTTTTTATTCTTTCGCTTAATAATTCGCTGTATGGCAATGCATCACCATCAAGCATTGAATAAAGTGCCATTCTGTAGCTGTAGGCGAAATTACCAACAAGAGAAATTTCCTCTTTTGATGTTCCGTCTGCAAAAGAAACCTTTGTTTTTATTGCCTGAAGCTGTCTTGAATACTCACCTGCAAGGAAGGTAATACCATTTGCAAGAATACTGATTGTGTCATACTTTGTAACTGAGTCAAAGGGGATTTCAAATCCGTATGATGGTGCAATCATACCTGCATTATAGGTATTTTCGCCAATTGTTTCTGAAATTCCTCTGTAGCCGTATGTAATATTATTGTTTTTGATGTAATATTGGTTATATTTATCAGGGAAGGTGTCAGGGTTTTTAGTTTTTGCTGAATCTGCAGAATAAAAACCGATAAATTGACCGTGAGGATAGTTACTTGGCAAAACATTGTTTGTAGAGCTCATAACAATACCCTGCTTGTTTGGAATTTCTTCAAGCTTTGCTGTGCTGAATTCAAATATGTCTGCTGCGTGCATATCGTCCTTTGCTGTCCAGTCAATAACCATTCTGTCCTGACTGTTTTTAACATTAAGCCATTCATTATAAACAGCAAGATGGCTTTCATATCTTTCATAATAAGGTGATAAAGATTTAATATACGCCTCTGCTACACCGTCTTTTATAAGACCTTCTATAAGTCTTTTTGCTTCAGCAGCAGTTTTACCTGTTTCATTTGAATATTTTTCAGGCATATTGTTTAAAATCGTAACAAGCTCTTTTATAGACTCGCCGTAAGAATCCATAAGCTCTTTTTGTTCATAAAGATATTCAATTTTTTCATAAAGCTTTTCATCAAAGTCTTCTTCGGTAACTACACCGCCTGCTATGATTTCTTTGATTTCTTCTCTTATTGCAAGGATTTCCTCTGCATCTTTTTCAAGATACGCTTCAGGAAGCTTTTCAATTCTTGCTTCAATAGCATTGATTTTGTCTGATAAAGAAAAACTTGAAACTGACATACCAAAAAGATCTGTCCTTCCCTGACATGTTCTGCCGAAGTCTATGAATAAATCATAGTTGCCGTTATAGCCGTCAAGAGTAACCTTGTGATATGTATTCTGTGTCTGTGATCCAAGTCTTTGATCATGCGGAGCTATTACCTTATCTGAGTCGCCGGTTCCCATCCAGCTAGAAATTGAAATCTTTTTAATAATTCTTGTGCTATCTATTGGTATTGATGCATCTTCAACATAATAAGTTGCTGTATAGCCATTTTGAGTAGGTCTATAGACTCTTGTTGTTCCAAGGTTGAATTTTTTAGTGTATATCAGTTTTACACCACTTGCAAGACCTGTAAATACAAAGTCTTCTATTTTTGCATCTGCTTTTACACCAACTGTGCTCATACCTGCTGTATCAAGAGATACATAGTTTGTTTTTGCATCAACCAACTCCTGCTGAGTATATTCGCTGCCGTCTGCCTTTTTAGGGAAAGCTCTTACAATTTTTGTACGATCTTCTTCCTTGAGTTTCTCTTCTGTTGTTATTATATAAACAGTTTCAGGGTCACCTGTTGTATACTCTATTGTTACAGGAATAAGAGTCATATCTCCTTCCTTCTCATATGTACGCATTAAGATATTGAGATAGTCGCCCGAAATATTTATATTGTCGAAAACATTGGTATTTATATGTTCATTCGTTGTTCCTGTTCCGTCTTCTTTATACATTCTTCCAAGCTTGATACTGTTATAAACATTGAATATATCAGTTGTTATATTATCGTCTTCATTAACAACAGGACCCAATTCATAAGTTCCTGTCGCACCAGGCACTTTATAATAGCTTGCAGTATAACTTTCTGCTTCAGTACCTTTAGCATAAGTTCCGTCCTTCTGCAAAGTTGCTCTTATGCCTGTTCCTGTTATTGTTGAAGAGACTTCATAGTCTGTTAAATGCTCCATATTTGCAACTACGTTAGCAACTGTTGGATAAGAGTAGGTAGAATAAGCCCCACCTGAACCTAATTTGTATACATTAAGGAACAACCTTGCTTCGGTATTGTCTACACCATGTTTGTAAACACCTTTCTCTGTGTTATACTCACCCATAGTGTCTTTAGGGTCGATTCCAACCAATGTATTTCTGAAGTCTTGTCTGTACCCTTCTTTTGGTGCTACTGCTGTAGAGATTATATCAATTCTTGTTGAAGGGCGTATACCTAAAGCTTCGGCTTTGTTAAGCTCTGCAATCTTATTTGCAAGTGCAGTTTTCTGTGCTGTTAAAGTACAATTAAATTCTTTTTCAACCGACTCAACATCTATAGATTTAAGTTCTTTAGCTGTTGTTGCTTTTTCAATCGCAGCATCAATTTCAGCAACAACTTCAGCTAATGTAACCTTTGTTCCCCATGCTGAGAGAACATAAATGCAAAGAGCAGTAGTAGTAGTTGTTGTTGCATCTTTGATTTTTATTGCAGTAAGGGTCTTTGTGGCATCTGTATTGATTGTAAAGGGAATAAAACCATGTGCTCCGCTGGAGTTATCATTACTATTAGTAAAGTTTTTTAAATAAATATTTCCGTTTGAATATTTTTGTGCATCAGTCATTGTCGGAGCAGTAATAGTAATTGTTTTTTCCACTTCTTCATCTGAATAAACAAGTGTAACAGTTGCATCTCTGGTCTTGCCTGACATTATTCCCGCAAGAAGACCTATATTTTTGTATCTTCCGTCTGTAACATCGATAACTGCTTCCTGATTTATAGATTTGTAGCTTTTAATTTTTTCCGAATCTGTAA
The DNA here is from genome assembly GCA_017622395.1 of Clostridia bacterium. Lineage (GTDB taxonomy): Bacteria > Bacillota > Clostridia > RGIG6154 > RGIG6154 > RGIG8700. The sequence goes on from JAGARF010000220.1 coordinate 11,726, forward strand.
GAGCAGAGGTATCAACAGCATTTTTACAAACCTTGATTACATTTTCATTTAAATTTAAAAGGTAGTCAACCCCATTGATTGTCCAATAAGCGGTATTTTCTGTTACCTCTGTAAGAACAGTAGTGCTCCATCTGCTATGTGTATCGCTGGGTTCTCCCAGCTTGTAGAAAAACATACCGCCGCCGTTTCCGGGGTTTATTACTGCCGTCTGGTCAGTTTTGACTTCACCTGTAGGTGCTGCAACAAAGCCTGCAAAATCTACACCGGGGAGGTAGTCTATGTATGACAATCTGTTTTCATATATGCCATCACCTGATTCTACAAAAAATCTGCTGTTACCTTTAATTTCAAACCAGACTCTGTTGTCTGTTTCAGCTGCTGCAGGTAACATAAATATACTGCAAAGCATTGTAACAACTAAAATAAAACTGATAATTTTTCTCATAATTTCTCCCTCTTTTATTTATTTTACTAAAAATTTTATTTACAAAACACAGGTGTTTTTCTCCATTTTATACCTAATTTTATTATATCATACATTACTGCAATAATCAATAACAAATTTCCTGCAATTTTACTGAATTTTTGCACAAAAAAACAACCCCTGTGCGTGGTCACGCACAGGGGTTTTATGTTTATTTATTCAAAATAATATGTGTTGTATACTTTTCTGCAGTTTGTAAGTGAGTCAAGGATAAGACATTCAATTGTCTGTCCATCCTGAAGGTCAAATGCAACTGCCTGTGAAATTGTTTCGCCTGATGCAAGAGTTTTATTTACAAGGTATTTTGCAACCATAGAATTGTTTGCATCATATACGGCAATTATTGCTGTAACCTCCTGATCTTTTGTCATATTATTTGTTAATACAACAGTACCTGCAGCATTTTCCATTGTGATTTCTGCATCAACAGCAGGCTTTGAATCATATGCTTTCTTTGTATCTGTTAAGATAGTCTTGCCTGATACGCCTGCAACCTCTCTTGAAATTGTAAGGTTATATTTTCTGTCATAGTCATAGTCGTTTTTAATAACAACTCTAACTTCTCTGATTTCACCATCTGTTTCAACAGGAATTAATTCATAGTTTGTGAAAGCAACTTCTTTTGGAACAGTACCTTCAACGATTGTTTCTGTAACTGCAAAAAATTCCTTTGTAATTGATGAAGGTGCAACAGGACCTGTGAATTTAACTGTAAAGGTCATATTATCCAGGTCTGTGTATGCTGTAACACTTTCAATTGCAACGAAAATGTTCTTGTTTTCTGCAACTGTCTGAGCGAACTCTGAATTATATAAAACTTCTTTTTCGTCAAGAGAGTTCATAATGTTTGTGCAGCCCTCAAGGATTGCTCTTACATTAGCCTCTGCTGTGTTTTCAAGGTTTTCAATACTTTCTGTAAGCACCTTGTTAAGAAGGACAGAGTTTGCAACCTGGCCTGTCAAAGCAAACAAATGAGCATCATTTGTTCTGAATATGAATTCAATCTTATCAAGAATTTTCTTATCATCAGGAGTTAAGATATGGTCACCAACTGCAATGCTGTATCCGCCGCCTGGTGAACTATCATACTGAGGCATATATGCTCTGTAATATCTTAAGCTTACTTTACCGTCATTATTTAAAACCTTATAGTATGTTGGGTTGTCCTTGTAAAGCTCAGACATTTCTCTGTAGCCTGCAATCTTCTTAACATTTGCTTCTTCTGATGATGAGCCGTCTGCATAAATATACTTAACAGTTAAACCTGCACCTTCTGTATCAGCCCACATTGCTGCGTGAAGCTTTGAGTATGCATTGTTTGGAACATCAACTGTAACTGTTGTAGAAACTGCTGATGCCACAGAGTTATTTTCCTTGTCAATCTTACCATCTACAGTTGTTTTAATCTTACCAAACTGATAAGGAACGCCGTTAATTGTTGTTTTGTTTGTTGTAAGGTCAACTCCAAGCTTTGAAACAAAGTCCTCTTCAACCGCAGCCATATTGCCTGTTAGGGATGCCACAATTGTCCACCTTTTTTCAGCAGGAAGCTGATTTGCAAAATGGTTGTTTTCATCCTTAACGTAGTTTCCGTCCGGACCTCTGAACTGAGCCTGATATCTTTCAAGACTGTCAACTACATCCTTATTATAAGGAAGGTCAAAGGTTGTATAGCTTGCCTTTTCATCTCTCTGTGCAATAAGGCTTTCAAACTTTGCTATTGTCTGTGAAGGAATAACACCGCCGTCATTTTGAATAGCAGTAATTGCCTTCTCAATTTCAACTATTTCATTATCAATTGCAGCTGTGTAAAGCTCAGGGAGAGCTTTGATCTTTTCAACTACGATATCAATATCTCTCTGCAAGAGGTTAGAATCTGCTGCCTCGTATAAAGCATCAAATATTTCGATATTTGCAAGACCTTTAGCTGTACCGCCGTTTTCATAGAATTTATCAATATCAGCTTTGATTTCAACAATTGTTTCAAGCTGTTCCTTGTCATACTCGATATCAAGACCGTCAATAGCTGTATCTATCTTTGCACCTTCTTCAGCAAGAGAAGCAAGTTTGTCGATTTTGTCAACAACCGCCTTGTCAACTACACCTGTACCTGCTGATGGGTTTTCTTTTAAGCCGTCTGCAAGAGCTTTTGCAGCAACAACTTCGTCATACATTTCGTATAAGTATTCATTTCCCCAGCCTTTTGCCTTGTCTTCAAGACCTGAAGACATAACATAAACATCATAAACCTTTGCAAATTTCGCCATTAAGTCTTCATTAAATTCTGAAGATAAAATGCCTGAACTTAAAAGTGCATCATATTCTGCCTTAATGCCTTCAACCTCTGCTCTCATTGATGAGATATACTTAAATGCCATATTTGTGATTTTGCCTTCAACTGATGCAATCTGGGCAGCCTTGATTTCTGCTTCGGCTGAAGCATATAAATCATTAAGCTTTGTTAATAAGGCGTCTTCAAAATCAGTATCTTCAACACCCTCTGTCTTTAAAGCCTCAAGTGCATTTTTAATTTCAGCAATTTCCATTTTCTGTGTTGAATTGTATGTATCATCTAAAGCATCAATTCTTGCCTCTAAAGCGTCAATTTTCTCCTGAAGTGACTGACCTACAACTGTTACAGCAAATACAGCCTGTTCATCCTTACAAAGTCTGCCAAGCTTTGCAAAGTAGTAGTAATCATCAGATGCACCTTCAATTGTTACAGGGATATATGCACAATTGCCGTCAATAACAGCTATTGCATTTCCCATTTCGTCTTTCCAATTTTTAGCAGCCTCAGTATCTCTTTCCATCTGAACTGATTTAACCTTTTGGTTTACAGGAATATTAATATAATCCACATAACCGAGAGGGCAGTATCTTCTTGGGTTTGTTCCGCCTGCTGATGGGCTTCTTGCAATGTTAAAGTCACCAAAGAGAACTGAATCACCTTTGATAATTAAATCATCATTTGGGAATTTAACATCATCAAGTGTGATAGCTTTACCGATAATCTCTTCTGAATTTGATTCAGAAAGATATGAATAAACATAGCCTGCTTCTCTCTTGTATTCATTTGTTTCATGTTCAGCATTTCTTTCTATTATTGAGGCTTCCTTAATCTTTTCGCCTGTAGAAATATCTGCCGTTTTTGGAATATAGATAATTGTTTTTGCAAGTCTGTCCCCGTCACCTTCGTTGTTTGATGCACCGCCTGTTCTTGCAACATGGTCATCTCTTGAAATATTAGTGTCAACTGAAAGAGCATATTTTGTAAGAGTTGTTCCGTCTTCATAGGTGATTTTTACAGGGAATAAACCTGCATAACCGCCACCGTTAACAACCCATGTGTTCATAAGAATGTTAACAGATGTAGGACTATCAATAGTTCCCTGTGCGTTGTATGCACCAACAGTGTTTGGAAGCTTATGTGCATTCAAAACACCTGTTGTTGTATGATGTGCGCCTGTGCCGCCGATAGGACCCATTTTGAAGTTGACACCATTGTGGTTGTAAAGGAAATTCATAGTTCCGTCTGTTTCTGTAGACTGGAGCTTGAAGTTTGAAACTCCGTTTGCTTTGAATTTGTATGTTGTTTCTTTAACTGTTGTTAAATCTGATGTAAGGTATTTGCCTTTATAGCTTCCGTCTGCATTGCCAATAATTGTATCAATAAGAAATACATTACCGCTAAGGTTCTTTGAAGATGAAGTATAGCTTGCAACATTCCAGCTGTTTGTTATAGGTGTTCCGTCAGGAAGCTTGCTTTGGAATATTGTATGGCTATTATCTGACGGGAAATAATGGAACAGTTCTTCAACAGTTGCAAAAGCATCGTTTGTGAAAGGAATATCAAGATATTCCATTTTAGGGGTGTTTAAAAATTCTTCTCTTGTTTGCTCAGCTGAAACAGGAGCAACGAAAGTTGTTATGCTTAAAAGCATAGCAGCTGTTAAAATTAAAGATATAATTTTTTTCATAATTTATTACTCCTTTCTCAGTTTGCAAGACCTGAAGTCTTTAAGTAGTTGTAAATGATAACTGCAGCCTGTGCTCTTGTGCAGCTGTCTGTTGGTCTGAAGGTATTATCTTCAAAGCCGTTGATAATCTTTAATTCTGCAAGAACATTTACAGGCTCAATTGCATAATCTGCAATTTCGTTCTTATCTGTAAATAATGCAGGTGTCATTATTTCTTTAACAGGCATTGTTCTGTAAATCATAGCAGCAATATCCTGTCTTGTAACAGCCTGACCGAAACCGAACATATTTTCGCCGATGCCAGAAATTACGCCTGCTTTAACAGCCTTTGCGATGAAAGTCTTAGCCCAGCTTGCAGAGTCTACATCAGCAAAAGCCACTTCAGCTTCTTCTGTAAGACCTACAGCAATTGAAATCATCTTAACGATTTCTTCTCTTGTAACTGTGCCGTTTGGATCAAACACTCTGTTTGCCTTACCATTTACAATACCCTTTGTGTAAAGGTATTCAATAGCATCTATAGCCCACTGTGTCTGTGCTATATCGTCGAATTTATATTTATATGTATTAGCATGATTCTGGTCGTTCTGATTTAACGCGTTTTGATTTTCTACTACAGGAGGGATAACAGCATTTCCGCCTGCTGAAACACCGGGGGCAACTCCGCCGCCACCGCCGCCGCCACCGCCGCCGGTAACGCCGCTGCCTGAGCCTGCCTCTGACTCTGCCTGGGCAAAGCCTGCAATAAGACCGTTAAGACCTTCAATAGTTGTTATAGCTGAGCCGTAGCCTGCTAAGTTCTTTGCAACATATTCAGTAATTGAGCCTGTAACACCTGCTTTTGTTTTGTTAGCTGATGTAAAGAGTGCGTCAATATGTGAATAACCTGAATAGCTTGTTGAGTCTTTTTGTGTTGATTTATTTGCACCGTTGCAGATAACTGCCTCGATAAATGCATCGTAAAGTTCCTCTTCGTCTGCAAAAGCCTTGTTTAAAAGTGCATTCTGAACCTGAGCTTTTCCTTCTGAAGATAATGTGTATTTTTTACCGTCCTTTTCTGAACCTTCTGCGTAATATTTATAAACTGAAATGCCGTATTTAGCATCAATTCCTGATACCTTTAAAGCAGAATCATACTTAAATGTACCGTCTGTGTTAAAGCTGTATGCTGCAGCCTTGCCCTGATTTAAAAGCTCAAGAGCTGCAACCTTTTTGATGATGAGCTGAAGTGCTGCACCGTTCTGAGCATCTGTTCCTGCAAATTTGCCCTCATCATCAGCAGCTCTTACTGCTGCTAAAAGCTTAGATGCATAAGTCTCCATATCAAGACCAATTTCAGTTGAAACCAATGGCTCGTATTTGTCTATAGAGAAGGTTGCTAAAACTGATGGGTCTGTAACCTTTGCTGTAAATGTAACAAGGTCATTAGCTCTTGCAGCTGTAAGTATAGCCTGAGTGTCTGTTGTAAGGGAAGCAACTGCAAAATTAAATGTCTGTTTTTCAACACCGTCTGCATAAACCTTGTACTGACCCTCTGTAGCTGAATAGAGTGTAAATTTATAAATAAATTCACCGTTTGCGTCGATTTTAACTTCTCTTACATTCTGCACTGCAGAGCCTGCAAGGTCTGTATCTGTCTGAGTTTTACCCGGATTTGTAACGAGTAAGATAAATGAGCTGTTTGCCGCGCCTGTACCTGTGATTGTAACAGACTTTGTTGAAAGGTCAACATCGGCAGGGTTTACAGTAACAGCTGATGCGGCTGAAACTGTTAATGTGGCAAGCACCATTAAAGATGCAAGTAAAACTGAAATAAACTTTTTCATAATTCTCCGATTCTCCTTTCTTTAGCGGTCAACATTAATAACAACAAGCTTGTAAATTGTACCTTGATAATCATGTATAAACAATCTTGAACAGCTTGCGCCATAATCTTCATAGGTTTTTATGTCGGTAGTGGAGCCTTCTCTTGCAGATGCCTTTTCTCCCTTAATGTCCACAACGGTAATAATTGTTGGAAGCACCCATGTGTTAGTTACCTGATTTTCGTCTGTTTCTTTATAAACCTTTGAACTGTCTGACAAGTCCATATTTGTAACTGTTATAAGTCCCTCATTAATTCTTACAGGGAAGCAGTCAAACATTCTTACACTACCACTCGTAACTTTTGAAGGAGTGCCTTCTCCCGGTGCGTTAACAACAGCACCTGTTTCAGGGTCTTTAACCTGTGTTCCGCCGCTTTCATTAACAATATATGGGTTACCGCCCTTAATTTCATCAAATAAGCCGCTTACCTGACCTGCAAGCGCACCGCCCATTTTTCTTGGGTTATTTGTATAGTTAAGGCTCTGTCTGTATACAAGTGATGCATATATAACATTTCCGTTCACCTGATGGAGATTGATTATGTCACCTTCTTTTACACTATATGAAGGGGTGTTATTTCCATTGTTAACAAATGCTTTCATATTGTTGAATGCACCTGTTGAGCTTTCATATACAGCATTGACCTGTTTTCCTGTGCTTGTTGCAGAGAGCTCAAGTCCTTGAATTCTCACGATAGGTTCACCATCAATATTAAGTGCATGCTTTACAGACTCAACTATAACAAATGGCATTGTTCTTATGCTTGGTTTGTAATTTGTAAGCTTATCATTTTTCATAACAATATATTTTGCATTATATGATTTAGGGTCTGTATTATAAGCTGTAACATTTCCATATTTCATATCATTCAAAAGTACAGAAGTTGTCTTTATCTGGTACTTTGAATATTCGTCTGTTATGTCACCTGTTGAAACAAAGAATATCTTCGGTGAATTTCTTGTAAATGCTTTTCCGCCAAAGCCCTGCTGTAAATACTGTTCATCGTCTGCAGAATAGAATACTGAAAGTCTGCCGTTTGCTCTTGTGTCCTGATTTGAAATTGCAAGAGGAATTGAAACCTCTGAAATAAGACCTTCTTCTGTAGTTGTAAAGGTAATAAGAGTATCCTTGTAATTTTGAAGAATTGCAATCATATCTAATGCTTCTTCTTTTGAATATGCATCGTTTTCGTTTGTAAATGCAACCTTTTCAGCAAGGATATAGTCAGCAAAAGCACCTGTTTCAAGGAAAATTCTAACCTTGCAGTCCTTCTTTAATCCTCTGCCGTCTTCAAAGCCGTTGATTAAAATACCAAGACCTTCAAGTGTTGTTGAAGAAGAATCAAAGTATACAATTTCACCGAAGGTATTGAAGTATGCAGTAGTTTCTGTACCTATGTCAGGAATCTTCACTGTCTCTGAGGTTACAAGTTTCTTTGCAAGTAAATATTCTTCACCATCTGAAGAATATATGTATGATTCGCTTTCCTTGTCAATAGATGTACCGCCAACAGTCATAGTTTCTTTCTTGTCGGAAATAAGAATCTTGATTGCATTTTTGCTCTTTGCAACATCAATAACCATACCTGATTTGATATCTCCGAAAGTTGCGTTTGCTCCGTTTTTGATAATTGTAATTTCTGTGTTTTTGTTGTTCTTTTCGCTTAAATCAAGATTTGCGTATTCGTCTTTTACCGGCTCAACAAGTCCGTTTGAAATAATCTTTTCGCTTGCGATTACAGACTTAGTATACATTGAAACAAAGCCTTCAATAACGATTGTGTCATAAATATCGCTTGAGCCTGATTTGAGTGCTGTTACAGTACCATTTGAAAATTCCTTGATTTCTTCTTTTGTAACACCCTCAACCTTACTGCCGTTGAAAATTATAGTAGGAACACTTGCAATATCAAGATAATCCTCCTCTTCGTTCTCATCAATGTATTCAAGTTTTCCGTATGTAAGGTTTTCAAATTTATCTATTTCTATTACGAACTCTTCGCCGTCTTCTGCAAGAGCCGCATAGATAACCATCATTTTGTCTGTTTCTTCATCTTCAACAACATAAAATTCAACAACTCTGCCGATGAAGCCCTTAACATAATTTGCTGTGTCAGCAAGCTCAAATACAACATTTCCGATTTTGATTTCATCATCATCAATTTCTGACTGACCTAAAAGGGCAGTTGTTCCGTTGTCTGTAACCTTACCTTCATACTTGTAAACACCTAAAACATCATATAAGAATGTCTTATCAGATGTTGTATATGTAGCAACACCTGTATCTGTAACAGAAACAGCAGCAATCATATTAACATCAAACATATTGTAGAGCATTTTAGCAAGCTCACCGCGTGTTATTGGGTTTTCGCCAAAGTTGTTAACACCCTTTAACACCTTTAATGTGCTTGCAAGATAGTTAAAGCCTGCAGGATATCCGCCGTTTATATTTGCAAACTGCTCATAGCCTAAGATTTTAACCAAAACCTTGTTAACCTGATTAACAGTAACAGGGTCTTCAGGTGAAAATTCTGTTTCAGATGTACCAATCATATAGCCGATATCAGTAATCTGTGAAATTACACCAAATGCCCAATGAGTTGTAGGAACATCAGCAAATTTCTGAACCTTTTCAGCAGTATCAGGAGCAGAAGAAGCTGTTTCTTCTCCTGTTACAAGTCCTGTAGAAGGAGTTAAGAGGACATTGTCTAAATCCTCAGGAATTTCAAATTTATAGTACCATGCGTTTTCCTTTGCAACATCACCATGGTTGATTTTAAGCAAAACGGTAAGCACCTGAGCAAATTCTGCTCTTGTAAGATTTGCGTCAGCATTAAAAGCGCCTGTTTCGTCGCCGTTAATGATGCCCATTGCTTTGATTACTCCGATTTCCTCTGCATACTTTACAGCCTGAGTGGTTGCACCTGTGTCTTCAGCATAAACCATAACGAACATACTGAGTACCATAGCACACGCAAGGATAACCGAGATAATTTTCTTCATTGAATTCATCATTTTATCTCTCCTTAAGATAGTTTAGTCGATTATTTAGAATTTTCCTTTCTGTGTAGGGGCGACCCTGTGTGGTCGCCCGTTCACAGTGTAGGCAATTTATCATTTAACATTTGAGTAATAAGTCATCATTGCCTCAAGTCCGCCAAAGATTAAATCCTTATTAAATGCGGTGTTTGTAATGGCAATAAGACCGCTGCCTGACTCTTCCCAGAATACCTGTTTTCCAAGGTCCTCAGAAATAACTCTGATTGGGAGCATCATTCTGTTATTAACTATGGTTGCAGGCTGGTCAAGTGTTCTTGCAGCACCGTCATAGTAATAGGTTGTCTGATTTTCGGTAAACTTCAGTGTATGTCCGTCTGCAACAACTGTAGCAGTTGCTGTTGCACCGTCCCATGTTACTTTAGCTCCGAATGCTTCGGAAATAAATCTTATAGGAACAAGTGTTCTTCCGTTAACAACTGCAGGAGCTGCCTGAAGGTAACTGTGCTGACCGTTAATCATAGCAGTCTGTTTTCCTACATTAAGAATAATACTGTCGCCGTTTACCTTAATAAGCTGAGTTAAGAGCTTGTCATTCTTTGTTGCCTCAACCATCTTAAATCCGCCGATAAGCATTACGCCGTTTCCTGAGCCTTCAAGTTCAACATCAAGGTCTGAGTTTGTATCCTGAAGTGCACCGAGATAAATCCAGCCTGCCTCGCCGTTTCTGTTGTCGATATTAAATATTCTGTCCTCACCGTCATAGGTTGACTTTGTTTTTAACCTAATATTTGTATCGCCGTTTTCAGCTTTACCTACCCAATAATAAACATGCTGATATTCATAAGGAGCTTCAAAGCTGATTGTTATTCTTTCTCTGTTTCCTTCCTGGTCTTTTGAAAGGAGACGAACACCGTCTACACCGATTTGTGTTTCCTTCCAGGTCTTCTTATCTGCAAAGCTGTATACACTTGCCATATTATGATTAAATACTTTACCCTTTGTTAAGTAGTAGTCTGTATAAAGCTCATCAAGAACAAGTGCACCTGATGATGCAGGCCATATTTCCAAAGGCTGATTTGCATAATCATAGAATACGAGTTCGCCATCGTCTACAAGACCGTTCGGGTCTAACACATCGCAAAGTACAACATCGTTTACATAAAGAACAACTCTTGTTCCGCCCTTAACATTAGGTGCACCGAATTTGATGTTACATCTTTCGCCCGGTGTGTAATATCCGTTGTTAGGAATAATCGCAATAAACTGCTGAATTCCGCCGCTGAATCTCTGTACCTCAATCTTGTCTTTCTTAAATACTGCAGCATATGAGTTTACATTATAGAAGTTCTTTGTTTTGTCTGAGTTCTTGACTGTAACCGCCTGATATCCGTCTGCAGGGTTAAGTACCATATCAAAGTTATAAATATCAGTCTTTCCGCTTGAACCGAATTCCCATTGAGCATATCTAACCTGAATATCTTCTCTTGGAGTAAACGGTGCGTGGTCAACAGGAGTTCTTAATCCCATAAGTCCGTTTGCATTCCAGCCGCTTGCATTGGTAACATGCTTAGTCGCTGCTGTCTGCCACTTGGTTTCAAATACTTCTTCAACTTCCGTATCTTCCTTAGGTGTTGAATTTGTAAGCTTCATTTCCTTATATTCTTCATTGTCCTGAAGTTCGATTGTAACTCCGCCTGTTGATGTATAGAATGAAAGATAACCAGGTTTTGTTACAGGGAGAACTGTGTCTACTGTATCATAAATTACAGTTCCGTTTAATTCAAAGTAGTATCTTACACCTGCGATGGTGTTAACAATACCAAAGGCAACATCTGCCCATTCACCGTTCTTTAAGTATGCGTTGTTAACAGTTGAAAGGATACCTGACTGTGAGCCTCTTCGCTGAACTTCAACCTGTTCCTGCTTGATAACAACCATATAACCGTCGCCTGCATAGTTGTGCTGAGAAACCGCCTGTTCTCTGTGCTTAACAGCAACATAAGCTGAGCTTCCTTCAGGCCATGTAATTCTCATCTTAAAGCGGTTGATTTCACCGATGCCCGGCATATCAGGAGCTGCAACTGTTGCTGCACCGTCAAAGAGCATCTTTATAGTCTTTGTTCCCTCGTCATAAGAAAGGGCATTTGACATATCTGTGTTTCCGCCGTTCTTTATCCAGCTGTCTGTATTAACACCGTCTTCCTTAAATATGAAGTGAAGGTTTCTTTCTTCTGAGTAAACGCTGAGTGATACTTCCTCATAAACCTTTATAAGCTCTGCGGAGGCTGCGTCAACCTCAGCCTGTGTAGCCTGACCGTCTGCCATAGATGCATAAAGTCTTGCCTTTGCAAGTGCGTCCTCAAGCTTTTTCTTTGAGCCTGCAGGATATCCGCCGCCCACTTCTCCTTCAACAAGGTTTGCAAGCTTTTCACTTATCTGTTCAATATTGTAATTGATTGTATCAAATTTAAGCTGTTCGTATTTAGATGTTGTAAAGAGGTGAGGAACACCTGTGCTCATCCAGCTTGAAGGATAGTTAGCTGAATAGTTCTGTGCCTCAACTGTCCAATAATATGGAGCATTGCCAACCTGAAGGTCGTCAAAGGTTGCATATGCGTTATGGCAAATCTGCTCTTTAACAATATTCTTCATTTCAGGGTCTGTGGCAATTCTTATAATATATTGGTCAGCACCCTTTGCATTTTCCCAAACGAATTCTGCCTGCTGTGCATCAATTCCTGTTGCACCGTTTGCAGGATATAATTTTCTGAAAGGTGAAGATTCTTCATTAAATAATGGAAGGTGGTCTCTTGTTTCTGAGATATACACACCTGTATCTTTATAATCAAAGTTTAACTCTGTAAGAGCATTTGGTCTTGATTTTGCAAGCTCTGAATCTGACTTTAATCTGTAGTCATTATTTTTATAATCAACAAATTGGTCTTCCATATCACTTGTAATAAGTGTATTGTTTTCAGCAACAAGTGTTGGCTCGTCGAAAATTCTTTCACTCCATGACCATGGAAGGTTTGCTATATTATGTGAAATAGTTGATTTATAAGGAAGCCAGCCGACGCTTCCGTTTGCTTTAGCCTTCTGAGCATATTCAAGCTCCTCGTAAAGCTCAGGCCATTCCTCGTAAAATCTTGTTTCATTATCACGGACATCTTCCATAAATGAAACCCAGTCCTGACCGCCTGATAAAAGGAGAAGCATAGTTCCGTTAAAGGTTTCACCTGAATGTGAGTATGTAAGCGAGCCTCTTGCGCAGTCAATCATTGTGTTGTCAAGAACTGTGCAGAAATTAGCACCGTTAATATGAACACCTGCACCTGTATCCCACATAATGTTGTTGTAAATATGAGTATCTGACAGCATATCGTCAGCATAAATAGCATTTGTACCGTTAGAAGATGTGCCGCCCTTTGAGTTTGTGTTGTGAATTAAGTTGTGGTGGATTATATTATCTCTCATAATAAAGTCGCGGCCTTGATAAATAGCACCTGCATCGTATGGCTCTCTTGTTACATTCCATACGTGGTTGTATGATGTGTCTGAACGGATATAACCGTAGTTATATGCGTGGAACATCATATTATGCATAGAGTTGTTTGTAACCTCAAGACCCATAGAGTTGTTTGCATAAATACCTGCCTGAGATGTTATAAGAGAAGCTCTTTCTAAAAAGTTGTTATGAATTCTTGAATGACCGTCTTCAAGATTATAAGGGCTTCCTGTGGCAACCGATATGTGTGAGAAGCCTGCATCATAGAAATCATTTGACTCTATATTAATATAAGTAGAATCGTTATGCTGAGTTGTAGATTTCCAGCCGATAGACGTTCTGTTTCTTCCGTTAATAATTCTGTTCTTCCAGTTTTCACCCTGTGTCATCTGGATTGAACGCTTCTGCATACCAAAGAACTCATTTCCTACTATATTAATATGGTGATTGTCTCTGCCCATATAAATACCTGTTTCAGCACCGAAGAATTTCAGGCCCTCAAAGTTAACATAGTTTAAAAGCTCAAAGTTGATTAAAGGAAATGTCTGGTATGAAACATACATTTCGTGGCCCTTAAGGTCGTATGGTGGGTAATAATAAAGAGTGTTGTCGTTTCTGTCTAAATACCATTCTGTAGGACAATCCATTTCTTCTAAAAGGTTTTTAACCTTCCATCTCTTTGTTTTATTACACACAACACCGAAGTCTGTACCGTATCTTAAGGTAATTTCAAGAGTTTCCTCGTCGATTTTGGCAATTTTATTGATTTCGTGTCTGTAGTCTTCGCCCCAGTATCCAACAATAAGCATCTGCTCTTTATCTGCAGTCTGCCAGTTGCCTATTCTTGAGGTTTCAGCCTGAAATACACCGCCGCCGTTTGTAACTGCTCTGCCTGTTTTACCGCCAATAACGGTTTTAACATACTTTCCATAGTGCATTTCGCCGTTTGGCCACTGAGAAAGCATCTGTGTTTTACCGTCAAGATAAACATCAACCCAATTAAGAGGACAAGTGCTTTCACTTTCAGCCCAGCCGATAACACCAAGCTTTCCAATGTTATAGTCGTCTAAATCAAGCTTCATAACCTTGCCTCTTCCTTCTTCAGGAATTCTTGCAAGTGTTTCGGCATCTGTTACGAACTGAAACTTGCTTGTATCAAGCTTTAAAGCTGATGTAAATACAGGAGTTTCTCCTTCATATGCCTTATAGGTTATGGGAGCATGCTTTGTTCCCGAATCCCTTGCATCCATAAATACTGTGTTGTCAAAATTGTAAGTACCTTCACGAAAAATAACCGTAACAGGCTTGGTTTTGTCAATCTGTCTTACTTTTTTAACAGCACCCTCAAAGGTTGCAATAGGGTCATCAATGCTTCCGCTTGCAGAATCTGAACCCTTAGGGCTTACATAGATAAATATTTCGCCCTTATCTGTTGCAGGGGTTGCCGCAAGAGAGGTCATTGTTGGCATTATCAATGTTATAACTAACAATACCGATAGTAATACCTTTTTCATTTTCTTCACCTTTCTGTAAATTTTAATGTGTCTGTCCATAATTTCATATTACAAAAAATAAAAATTATTTACTTTTTTAAAATTGCAGAAAATCCCTTAAACCCCTGTAATTACTTGATTTTTCGGGAATCCTCTGCATAATATTCCATTATGGTTTTATACATTATAATATAAATTTTGCAGAATTGCAAGAGTTTTTCTTGTTTTTTAGAAAAAATTTCGTATAAAATAGTCATTTTCCTTCTTTTACTCAAGAAAAGTAAATTACTGCCTTTTTTCCCCTTCGTTTTTTGTGTAAAAAAAAGAAACCGCGGAGCGGTTTCAGAATTCACTGTGCACTGTGCGTTTTGCATTGTGCACTAAAAAAAGCCCTACAGGGCTTTTTTAATTTTTTCCATAACTTTCTCGATTTCTGCATCATCGTGAAGGTCAGGAGTTTTGATGTCTTTAAACATATACCAGGTTTCGGTAAATGTTGCTGTATCGTTATATTCTAAGGTTTCAAGCTTGCCGAGAGATTCACATTCGATAAATTTATCGTTTGTAAAGGTTTCAAAGTTCATACCGCCGTCAGGGTATTCGGCATTTTCGTCAAAATCGAAGGTTTTAACAAACATTTCGTTGTTTAAAAGGTATGCTGCATATTTTTCGCTGTTGCTGATACCGAGTTTAAATTTGTTTGTGTTGTTGCTGTCAGGTTTAATTGCAATAAATTTTTCTCCGAAGTTTACTCTCTTATCATTTAATTTGCCATAAGGCCAGATACCGATAACACCGTTTGAAACAAGACCTGTATCCTTAGTTGGCATAGGTACGATTTCAAGACCGCCGTTTTTTAATACTGTAAGTGCCCATGGTGCAAACTTAACAGGCCATGCGTTTTTGTTTGTAATTCTGTGGATAATATCTGCTTTCGGTTCATTTTCATACATAACAATTTCGATTTCCTGCTGAGTGTTTGTAAACTCAAATAACTGTTGTTTGAAAATTCCGCCTTTTTCTGTTATTTCATACTCGATTGGCTCATTGCAGGGGAGATATGTTCTTGGCATAGCCTCAGGTGACTGCCATAATCTGTGACCGCCGTAATTATGCCATACAGCACCCTCATAGAAAGCATTTAAGCTTTCATCATATATGCTTAACTCTTTTTCAGGGTCAAGCTTCATAAAATTCTGTCCTCCGCAGAAGCCTAAATTTAAGATGTGGGGTCCGAATGCTGTTGAAACATCAATGTCAATAATACCGTTTGAAATTCTTACAAGCTCGCCCCAACCGCCGATTTTTTTTACTTCTATTGCCATTTTATTCTTCCTCTCTTGTTTTTTTATTAATTTTATTATATAATAAGGTTTGGTAAAAATCAATAAAAATCAGGAGAAAAAAGATGAATTGTATTGTTGCACAGTCAGGAGGCCCTACAGCCGCAATAAATGCCACACTTGCAGGTGTTATAAAAGGTGCATTTATTAATAATTTTGACAATGTTTACGGAAGTGTTAACGGCATTGAGGGAATTTTAAATGACAATATTGTAAGCCTTAATGTTTTTAAAGACGAAAAGAAGTTTGCACTTTTAAAGCAGACGCCGTCAGCTTTTTTAGGCTCTTGCAGACTAAAGCTTCCCGAATATACGGAAAATGAAGAAATTTTTGAAAAAATAACAGCTTTTATGCTTGAAAAAGACATTAAGTATTTTTTCTATATCGGCGGTAATGACTCTATGGACACAGTTGCAAAATTAAACCGCTATGTGAAGGCAAAAAATATAGACATTAAATGTATGGGTGTTCCAAAAACCATTGACAACGACCTGCCTGTTACAGACCATACCCCCGGCTTTGGCTCTGCCGCAAAATATATTGCAACCACAGTCCGCGAAATTACCTGTGACAGCAGAGTTTATGATAAGGACACCGTTACAATAGTTGAAATTATGGGAAGAAGTGCAGGCTGGCTTACAGCATCTTCTGCCCTTGCAAGAAGATATGAGGGAGACGGTCCTCACCTTATTTATCTCCCTGAAAGAGATTTTGATATTGAAAAGTTCCTTGAAGATTTAAAGGCAGTTGTTAAAAAAGAAAAGAACGCAGTTGTCTGCGTTTCAGAGGGAATTAAGGACAAAGACGGTACATACATCTGCGAAAAAACCTCAAGCGGTCTTTTTGATACCTTCGGCCACAAATATTTAAGCGGTACTGCAAAGGCTCTTGAAGATTTGGTAAGAGAAAGACTTGGATTTAAGGTTCGCGGTGTTGAATTAAGCGTGTGCCAGAGATGTGCGGGACATATTATTTCACTTCGCGATATTGAAGAAGCTGTTTTAATCGGTAAATCTGCAGTGGAATTTGCATTAATGGGTAAATCGGGAGAAATGGTATTTTATAAAAGAGTTTCAAACAACCCTTATAAAATCAACATTGAAAGCCACAACATTGAAGATATTGCAAACCTTGAGCAGAGAGTACCATGCAATATGATAAACAATGAGGGCAATGATGTTACAGATGATATGATTACCTACTTAAAGCCTCTTATTGAGGGAGAGTATCCTGTTGTTTATGAAAATTCTCTTCCTGAAATTATAACTCTGAGGGAAATATTATGAATTTTTCGAGAGCAAAAAGCTATTTAATAGTTATATTTGTTATAGTAAACCTCTTTTTGATTTACCACCTTGTTTCTATGACGAAATCAGACACAATTTCTGCACAGACAGTAGAAAACACCATTTCAATTCTCTCAAAAAAAGAAATAAAGGTAAACAAAGAGCTTATAAAAACCACGCCTGACAGCCTTTTTTATCTTAACCTTGAAAACCCTCTTGCAGACAAAGAGGCATTTATAAATTCTCTAAGGGGAAAGGTTAATATAACAAAAGAGGGCTTTGAGTTTGTGCCTGAAAACAAAAAATTTGAGTTTAAATACCTTCTTCCAAGCTACGATGCTGCAAGACAGGCACTTTCCCACTTGAAAGACTGCGGTTTTTCGGGAAAGTATCTTGAATGCATCGGCACACTTGATATGGGAAAGGGAGTTTACAAGGCAAGCTTTATTCAAAGCTTTGAAGGCTATGACATATATAATACAAGCATTGATATTTTCTATAAAGAGGGTGAGGTTTTAAGTGCCTCGGGAATTTACTACAACATTGACTCTTTCTCCGCACCTGAAGAAAGTATCAGGACTCAGCCTGAAATTTTAATAAGATTTTCAGGGGATATAAAGGAAAAATGTATAGTAAAATCCATAGAAAGCGGATACTTTACTCAGCCCTATGAAAACGAGTATTCAATGATTTCCGCTCTGCCCTGCTATAAAATCACAACAGACAACGGAAATAAATATTACTACGACGCAGTTTTGTCAACACTGCTCAAAATCGATGAATTTTAAGCCTGTAGCGAATTAATGACTTTCTGCGTATAGGTATAATAAAAATACCATCTCTATAAATTAGATGGTATTTTTTTAATTTTACTTGCAATTATATTTTTTTTGTGGTATAATTTATCAGTAAAAAATTGTATCTTCAGTACAGACGAAAAAGGATGAAAATATATGAAAAACAGTATACAAGTCTGGAGGGAGGTTAAGGAGCGTATCAAAAACAGCGGTGCTATATCCGAGGTGCAGTATAACACCTGGATTGATTTCATCACCGAGGCAGAATTTAAAAACAATATTCTCTATTTATGGGTGCCCAACAGTGTTGTTAAAACCGCTATTGAAGAAAGATATGTTGACCTTATAACAACTTCAGTCTTTAAAACCACCAAAAAAGAATATATGCTGTATGTTCTTTTAACAGGGACAAAAGCTCCCGAAGAAATTGAGGTTATTGAAAAAATAAATAACCCTATAATTAAAAATGACGAAACAAAGCTTAATCCTAAATACACTTTTGAAAATTTCGTTGTAGGCAATTCAAACAGATTTGCCCACGCTTATGCCTTATCTGTTGCAGAACAGCCGGGCGGAAGATTTAATCCCCTTTATCTTTACGGTAAATCGGGACTTGGCAAAACACATCTTTGCCATTCTATCTGCCATTTTATGAGACAGACAAAGGAAAATACAAGAATTGTTTATGTATCCTCTGAAAAGTATACAATCGACTTTATCGCGTCGCTTCAGAACAAAACTCAGGATGTTTTCAGAGAAAAATACAGAAACCTTGATATTTTAATAGTAGACGATATTCAGTTTATTGCAGGAAAAGAATCAACAGTTGAAGAATTTTTCCATACCTTCAACTATCTTTACGAAAACGGAAAACAGATTGTTTTAACATCTGATAAACCACCCAAGGACATTGACAATATTGACGAAAGATTAAAACAAAGATTTGGTATGGGTTTAACTATTGATATAACTCCTCCTGATTTTGAAACAAGAGTTGCAATCCTTAAAAATAAGGCAAAAGACCTTGATGTTTCTTTTTCTGACGAGGTTTATGTTTATATTGCGGATAATATTAAATCAAACATCAGAGAGCTTGAGGGTGCACTTAACAAATTAACTGCATTTAAAGAAATCAACCCAAATATTATCATTAACGAAAGTACCTGTGCAGATATTTTAAAGGAAACTGTTTCCGATGAAGAAATAAACTACAGCTATGATATTGTTAAAACTGCTGTATGCAAATACTTCCATATTACAGAAGAAGAATTAACAGGTAAAAGCAGAAGAAAGGAATATGTTGTTCCGAGACAGTATTGCTTCTACCTTTGCGAAAAGTATGTTAAAAAGGCTACTTCTATCGCAATCGGCAGAGAATTTGAAAAAGACCATTCAACCATTATTTACGGTATAAACAAAATAAAAGACGAAATCAAAAATAAAAATCAGAAAACACTTACAATTATTGAAGATATTAAAGCATTAATGCACAATTAATGTGGAAAAGTTAAAAACTTACTGTGGAAAATGTTGATAAAAAACACCCTGTTCATAAAAATTAAAATTTTAAACAGAGTTTTAAACAGCTTGTCCACATAAAAAATTCTTTAAAATAAAGTTTTTCTTAAGTTTTCCACATAATCAACAAGACTACTGCAAACTAATTCTATAATAATACATTTATATCATTCATTTTTGAGAGGACGGGTGCCTATTATGAAATTTACATGTCTTAGAGAGGATATTTTAAGCGCTGTTATGAAAGCGGAAAAAGCAGTTTCTCCAAAGTCAACCCTTGCTGTTATGGAAGGTATGTTAATTGAGGCTGAAATAGACAAGGTTTATATCAGCGGTAATGACCTTGAAATTGCAATTGAAGCATCATTTCAGGCAAGAGTTGAAAGAACAGGAAGAATTGTTTTAAATTCAAGAATGTTTACAGACATTATCAGAAAAACAGGCGGAGTTGATGTAACCTTTGAGGTTGGTGAAAACTATCACACAACTATTACATCAGGACCTGCAGTATTTAAAATTGCAGGCATTAATGCTGACGAATTCCCTGATACCTACGATTTTGAAATAAGCGACAGTATTATTATAGAAAGCAAAGTTTTAAAGGATATGATAAGACAGAGTATTTTTGCAGCAAGCAAGGATACCTTCAGACAGATTTTAACAGGTGAGCTTTTCAGAGTTCGTGATAATATTTTAAATATTGTTGCAATCGACGGCCACAGATTTGCAATCCGCCGTGAAGAGCTTATTAAATCAGGAGATGTTAAAGATTTTGTTGTTCCCCACAGAACACTTAATGAGCTTATGAAGATTTTATCTGATGAGGGCGAAATTGAAATTTTCCCATCAAAAAAATATATTATGTTTGAATTCGGAAACTGCAAGCTTTTCTCAAGAACACTTGAAGGTGATTTCTTTGATTATGAAAATCTTGTTAAAACTGAATGTTCAATCAAATTAAAAACAAATGTAAGAGAATTAAAAAGCTCTTTTGAAAGAGTTTTACCTATTTTGTATGAAGAAAAGAAAGCAAAAAGTCCTGTTCGTTTAACCTTATACGAAAATGAAATAACAGTTGATTGCGTAACACTTACAGGTACTGTTCACGACAGAGTTGATGTTGAAAAAATACAGGGCGGAGATATAGAAATAGGTTTTGTTAACCAATATCTTTTAGATGCTTTTTCTGCCTGTGATGATGAAGAGGTTTTTGTTGAATTTTCTACACCTTTATCACCTATGCTTTTAACTCCTGTAGAGGGCGATAAATTCTTCTACTTCATACTTCCTGTTGTACTTAAAAAATAATGTATATTTATTTAAGCAACGGATATGTTTTGGACGAAAAGGATATTTTAATTCTTTCTGATTTTGACAGGGTTACAAGAACCTCAACTTCAAAGGATTTTATTAACAGACAGCTTAAAAATAATGAGGCTGTGATTATATCAGAGGTTCGTGACTGTAAAACATTTGTGTTGTCTGTTGATAAAAACGGAAAGGAAATTCCTTACTTTTCACCGCTTAACTATAATTTAATTGTTAAAAACAATGTTAAAGGCGATTTTTTCGACGGAGAAGATTATGTTCGTAAAAAAACTAATTCTTAAAAACTACAGAAATTATGAAGACCTTGTTTTTGAGCCTGAAAGAGAAACAAATCTAATTTACGGCAAAAACGGACAAGGTAAAACAAATATTGTTGAGGCAATTAACTTTTTTGCATCACTTAGAAGTCACAGAGTTTCAAAACACAGAGATTTAATTAAATATGATGAAGAATTTGCTTCTTTAACTCTTATTTTTGAAAACAATGAAAGAGAATTTGAGGCAAAAATAACACTTCTTCCTGATGAAAGAAGAAAGATGGAATTAAACGGCTCAAAAATTTTGAAAAATTCAGAGCTTATAGGTCTTTTTAATGCGGTTATGTTTTCTCCTGAGGATTTTCTAATTATAAAAGAAGGACCGTCAGAAAGAAGAAGATATATAGATATTGCAATCAGTCAGGTTAAGCCTAATTATTTTAATACTCTTGTTGAATATAACAAGGTTTTGAAAATGAAAAATAAAATACTTAAAGAAGAAGGAAATTACTCTGAATTAATTGATGTTTATAATGAAAAATTAGCAAGCCTTGGCGGAGATATAATTTTTTACAGAAACAAATATATTGAGTTCATTAAAACATTAACAGATAAGCTTCACAGAGAAATTACTCTTTCCCTTGATAAATTTGAGATTAAGTATGAAAGCTGTATTCCTGTATCGGACAGAAGGTCTATGCAGAAGGAATATCTTAAAAAATTAAATAAAATTAAATCAAAAGAGATTTTTGGAAGAACTTCCCTTTTTGGTATACAAAGAGAAGATATAGGCTTTTTCATAAACGGAAACAGAGTCAGGGAGTTTGCATCTCAGGGTCAGCAAAGAACTGTTATTTTAATATTAAGGCTTACTCAGGCAGAATATATAAAAGAAATTAAAGGGGAATATCCTGTACTTTTACTTGATGATATTTTATCTGAGCTTGACAGCGAAAGAAGAAAATACTTACTGAATGAGATAAGAAATAAACAGGTTATTATAACCTCAACAGATAAAGGCAGTTTTGCCAGAAGAAAAAATACTAAGCTAATTCATATAGATAATGCAAAAATAGTTACATAAGGAGGAAAAATTAATGGCAATTGAACATTATAACAGTAATGACATACAAGTCCTTGAGGGTCTTGAGGCGGTTAGAAAAAGACCGGGTATGTATATTGGCTCAACCTCAGCAAGAGGACTTCATCATCTTGTTTACGAAATAGTTGACAATGCTATTGACGAGGCTTTGGCTGGATTTTGTAAAAATATTTATGTTTCTATCAACGAGGATAATTCTATTACTGTTGTAGACGATGGCCGTGGTATTCCTGTAGGTATTCAGGAAAAGACAGGTCTTCCTGCAGTTGAAGTTGTATTTACTATTCTTCACGCAGGAGGTAAGTTTGGCGGTGACGGCGGATATAAGGTATCAGGCGGTTTGCACGGTGTTGGTGCATCTGTAGTTAACGCACTTTCTTTATGGACTAAGGTTCAGGTTAAAGACGGTAAGAATATCCACGAAATAGAATTTCAAAGAGGAAATAAGGTTGTTGACCTTCATATTGTGGGCGAAACTACAGAAAAAGGTACAACAGTACACTTTATGCCTGACCCTGAAATTTTTGAAGAAACTGTTTTTGATTTTTCTATTCTTTTAAAGAGATTAAGAGAACAGGCATACTTAAACGGCGGAATTAAAATCATTTTAGAGGACAAAAGAGAAGAAAAACAGGTTAAAGAGCTTTATTATGAGGGCGGAATTAAGTCTTTTGTTGAAGATTTGAATAAAAATAAAGAAGTTTTAAGCGATGTTATATACTTTATTGCAGAAAAAGAAGACTCTACAGTTGAAATTGCAATGCAGTATAACACAGATTACAGTGAAAAGGTTTTAACCTTTGCAAACGGTATTAATACAATTGAGGGCGGAACTCACGAGGTTGGCTTTAAGAATTCACTTTCAAGACTTTTAAACAATTGGGGCAGAAAAAACAATGTTTTAAAAGAAGAAGAAAAGCTTTCTGGTGAAGATACAAGAGAAGGCTTAACTGCAGTTGTTTCTGTTAAGTTAACAGAGGCTGAATTTGAGGGACAGACCAAAACAAAGCTCGGAAACTCAGAAATGAGAGAGTTCACAACAGCGGTTATGAACGAAAAATTCGGCGATTTCCTTGAAGAAAACCCACAGATTGCAAGGTTAATTGTTGAAAAGAGTATTTCAGCAGCAAGAGCAAGAGAGGCTGCAAGAAAGGCAAGAGAAGCTACAAGAAGAAAATCACCCTTAGAGTCAAACTCAATGCCCGATAAGCTTTTTGACTGCCACGAAAGAGATAATACAAAAACTGAAATATATATCGTCGAGGGTGACTCTGCGGGAGGCTCTGCAAAGGGCGGAAGAGACAGTAATTATCAGGCTATTCTTCCTCTTTGGGGTAAAATGCTTAATGTTGAAAAAGCAAGAGTTGACAAGGTATACGGAAACGAAAAATTACTTCCTGTTATAGTTGCACTTGGTGCAGGTATCGGTCAGGAATTTGATATTACAAAGCTAAGATATGACAAAATTATCATTATGGCGGATGCCGATGTTGACGGTGCTCATATCCAGACACTTCTTTTAACATTCTTCTTCAGATTTATGCCTCAGATTATTGAAACAGGTCATGTTTATTTAGCAAAACCGCCTCTTTATAAGCTTTCAAGAGGTAAAAAATCACAGGTTGCTTTCTCTGATGAAGAAAGAGACAGAATTTCCGAAGAATTAAAGAACGGCGATGAAAACGCAAAGGTTGAAATTGCCAGATATAAAGGTCTTGGTGAAATGGATCCTGAAGAACTTTGGGAAACAACTATGAACCCAGAAAACAGAATTTTAATAAGAGTAACACTTGAAGATGCAATTTCTGCAGACGAAACCTTCTCAATCCTTATGGGTGACGAGGTTGAGCCAAGAAAGAAATTTATTGACGAAAATGCAAAATATGTTACAAATCTTGATATTTAAGGAGGTGGAGCACGATGGCTAAAAAATTTGTAAATAATAATGATACTAATTTCGTAGAAAATTTAGAGCATCAGACTATTATTGATGTTGATATAGAAAAAAGAATGAAAGAGGCTTTTATTGACTATTCTATGTCAGTTATTATAAGCCGTGCCCTGCCTGATGTTAGGGACGGACTTAAGCCTGTTCACAGAAGAATACTTTATGCTATGTTTGAAGAGCATTTAACAGCAGATAAGCCATTCTTTAAATCTGCTACAACAGTTGGTAATGTTATCGGCAGATACCATCCCCACGGCGACGCATCTGCATACGATGCCCTTGTTCGTATGGCTCAGGACTTTTCACTCCGTTATCCTTTGATTGACGGTCACGGTAACTTCGGTTCAATCGACGGCGACCCACCGGCTGCTTACCGTTATACAGAAGCAAGAATGAGTAAAATTTCAAACGAGCTTTTGGCTGATATTGATAAAAACACAGTTGATTTTATACCAAACTTCGACGAAAAGAGAAAAGAGCCTGTTGTACTTCCAACAAGAATTCCTGTTCTCCTTTGTAACGGTTGCTCAGGTATTGCCGTTGGTATGGCAACAAATATACCTTCTCACAACTTAAGAGAGGTTATAAATGCTGCAATTGCACAGATTGATAACCCTGATATTACTGTTGATGAGCTTATGGAGCATATTAAAGGCCCTGATTTCCCAACCCGTGCTACTATTATGGGTAGAGGGGGTATCCGTTCTGCTTATGAAACAGGAAGAGGTAAAATTGTAATCCGTGCCAAAACAGAAATTGTTGAAAACGGAAGAGATGACAGATATTCAATTGTCATTTCTGAGCTTCCTTATCAGGTTAACAAGAGTGTTCTTGTTAAATCTATCGCAGATTTAGTCAAGGATAAAAGAATTGAAGGTATTGCTGATATCCGCGACCTTTCTTCAGACAGAGCAGGTATTAAAATCGTAATTGATTTAAAGAGAGATGCAAACCCACAGGTTGTATTAAATCATTTGTTTAAATTCACAAGACTTCAGGACAGCTTTTCAATTAATATGCTTGCAATTGAAGACGGTAAGCCTGTTACATTAACACTTAAAGGCTATCTTGATAACTATATCAGATTCCAGGAAGAAATCGTAACAAGAAGAACAAAGTTTGATTTAGAAAAAGCAAAGGCAAGAATGCACATTTTAGAAGGCTTAAAGATTGCCCTTGCAAACATTGATGCTGTTATTAAAGTAATAAGAGAATCATATGATGATGCTAAAGAAAAGCTTATGGAAAAATTCGGTTTCTCCGAAATTCAGGCACAGAGTGTACTTGATATGCGCTTAGCACAGCTCCAAAGACTTAATGGAGAGAAGATTGACATTGAATTTGATGAGCTTAAAGCAAAATGTGAAGAATATGAGGCAATTCTCTCTG